>JALYUH010000062.1 GCA_030853985.1 Bacteroidota bacterium
GAATGTTGCGCTCGGTGCTTTTGCCGGGGCCTTTGCCGGCGATGCCGCCCGTAGCGATGGCGATGTAGCTGTGTTCGAGCTGGAAAGGGGTTTTCTTGGTCTTGTCGGTGAAGTTGGTCACGCGCGATACTACCGTGCCCAGGCGCTGGCCCGCCGCCAGGCCTACCCCGCCCAGCACCACGAAAATGCCCACCATCACGGCCATGTGCTTGAGCGGCACCCGGCCGATGAACATCAGCAGCATGCAGGTGGCGAACAGCAGCAGCGCCGTAGAGGCGTTGCTGAGGATGATGAGGCTGCAGATGGTGCCCACCCACAGCATCACCGGCAGCATGGTAGTTTTGAAGTCGTCGAGGTGCTGCTGGCGGCGGCTGAGCATGCTGGCCAGGTGCGAAATCAGGGCCAGCTTGGCCAGGTCGGAGGGCTGGAACGTCTGGTTAATTACCGGAATGGTCATCCAGCGCGACGCCCCGTTGGTTTCGCCGCCCATGAAAAACGTGAACAGCAGCAGCGGCACGCTTAGCAGCAGCGCATATAGCGACAGGCGCGAATAGTGCCGGTAATCGATGCGGTGGGCCAGCCACATGCACAGCAACCCGATTAAAATCAGGCCCGTGTGCTTGAAAAGAAAGGCTTCGGTATTGCCGTCCATCTTCTTGTAAGCCAGCGTACCGGTGGCCGAATACACCACGGCAATGCTGATGAAGGAAAACAGCAGCACGATGGCCCACAGAATGGGGTCGCCCTTGAGGTTGCGTTGCAGCCAGTCTTTCATGAGTGAAATAGTGAGTGGTGAACTGGTGAGAATTATTTATTCGAAACGTCATGCCGAGCGTAGCCGAGGCATCTCGCTCGCATTGTTCAACGATTAAGTTAGTGGTAGCACGCGAGATGCCTCGGCTGCGCTCGGCATGACGGGCTATTTTTTCAACTCACCAACGGCGGCGGCAAACTGCTGGCCGCGGTCTTCGTAGTTTTTGAACAGGTCGAAACTGGCGCAGCAGGGCGAGAGCAGCACCACGTCGCCGGGGGCGGCGAGGGCGGCGGCGCGGGCCACGGCATCGGCCATGCGCTGGGTTTCCTCAACGTGCGAAACGATGGGGTCGAAGGTGGCGCGGAGCTTGGCGTTGTCGACGCCGAGGCAGATGAGGGCCTTCACGCGGTGCTCGGCCAGGTTGAGCAGGCTGCTGTAGTCGTTGCCTTTGTCGGTGCCGCCGGCAATCCAGATAATGGGCTGCTGAATGCCGTCGAGGGCGTACCAAGCAGCCTCCACGTTGGTGGCCTTGCTGTCGTTGATGTAGCGCACGCCGTTGGTTTCGCCCACCAGTTGCAGGCGGTGGTCGGCGTTTTGGAAAGTGGCCAGGGCAACTTCAATCTGCGCGCTTTCGAGGCCGGCCACGCGGGCGGCGAGCACGGCGGCCAGCGTATTCTGGCGGTTGTGCTGCCCGATGAGGGGCGAGTTGGCGGTGCTTATTGCTTCGGTTTTGCTGTAGTAGCCGGGCAGCATGTCTACGCGCAGCTGGTCTTCGGCTTCGTAGTAAGCGGCCAGATGGATATCGGGCCGGTGGTGCAGGCTGAAGGGCATCTGGTGCACCGGCCGCAGTGCCGACTTAAAGTAGCGCTGAATATTCTCGTCGTCGGCGTTGTAGATGAACGTGCCGCTGCTGTCCTGATTGCGCACGATGCGCAGCTTGGCCATAGCATAATGCTCCATCGAGTAGCCGTAGCGGTCGAGGTGGTCGGGCGTGATGTTGAGCAGGATGGCAATCCAGGGCTGGAAGTCGTGGGTGTCATCGAGCTGGAAGCTGCTGAGCTCCACCACGTAGTAGTCGAATTTGTCTTCGATAACCTGCTCGGCCAGCGAGAAGCCCACGTTGCCGGCCAGGCCCACGCTCAAACCCGCCTCTTTCAGCAGGTGATAAATGAGCAGCGTGGTGGTGGTTTTGCCATTGGTACCGGTGATGCAGATGCACTTGGCGCGGGTGTAGCGACCAGCCAGCTCAATTTCGGAGATAATCGGGATTTTCTGCTCGCGCAGGGCTTGGATAACCGGGGCTTTCTCGGGAATGCCGGGGCTTTTTACTACTTCATCCGCCATCAGGATTTTATCCAGCGAATGCTGGTTTTCCTCAAACGCGATACCGGCCTGGGTGAGCTGGCTTTTGTATTCGGCTTGCATGGGGCCGCGGTCGGATACGAAGACGGTATGGCCTTTGGCCTGGGCCAATAGGGCCGCGCCCACGCCGCTTTCGGCCGCTCCTAGGATGACGATGTGCATAAGCAAGGGTGCTTTTTAACGCGGAAGATGCAGAAGAAATAAAAGAATGGCCTCAGCGCCTGCTGCGCGGAAAAATTAACGCAATTTTAAAGTAACCAAGGTGATGACTGCCAGCATGATACCGACAATCCAAAACCGCGACACGATTTTGGATTCGTGGTAGCCCAGCTTTTGGTAGTGGTGGTGCAGCGGCGACATGCGCAGCAGTCGGCGGCCCTCGCCGTATTTCTTGCGGGTGTATTTGAAGTAGCTGACTTGCACGATAACCGACAGATTTTCAATCAGAAATATCCCGCACAGAATCGGAATCAGCAACTCCTTACGCACGATGAGGGCCAGCACGGCGATGATGCCGCCCAGCGCCAGCGAACCCGTGTCGCCCATAAAAACCTGGGCCGGATACGAGTTGTACCACAGAAACCCAATGCAGGCCCCCACGAAGGCCGTACAGAAAATAACCAGCTCGCCCGAATCAGGAATGAACATGACATCCAGGTAATCAGCCAGCAAGGCGTTGCCGCTCACGAAGGCAAAAATGGCTAGCGTGATGCCGATGATGGCCGAAGTACCGGCCGCCAGCCCATCGAGCCCGTCGGTGATGTTGGCGCCGTTGCTCACGGCCGTAATTAGGAAGATGACGATGGGAATGTAGAGGAAGCCGTAGAGGCCGTTGAAAAACGTGCCGGCCGTGGCGAATAAGTCGCCGTAGTTCAGCTCGTTGTTCTTCATAAACGGCACCGTGGTAATCATCAGATGCACGTCTTTGAACACCTTACTGGACTCAATTGCCGAGAAGGTGCCGTTGGGCAGCAGGTATTCGCGCACCGTGATTTCGTTGCTGTAGAACAGCACCCAGCCCACCGTGATGCCCAAGCCCACCTGGCCCAGCACCTTGAAGCGGCCGCTCAGGCCCTCCTTATTCTTGCGGAATACCTTGATGTAGTCGTCCAGAAAGCCAATCAGGCCCAGCCACACCGTGCTCATAATCATGAGGATGATGTAGATATTGCGGAGCCGGCACAGCAGAATCACCGGCACCAGAATGGCCAGGATGATGATGAGGCCGCCCATGGTGGGCGTGCCCTTCTTCTCGTTCTGGCCCTGCAGGCCGAGGTCGCGGATGCTTTCGCCCACCTGCTTGCGTTGCAGCAATTTGATGAGGCGATGCCCAAAAATCTGGGCAATGAGCAGGGAAATGACCACCGCCAGCCCGGCGCGGAACGTGGTGTATTGAAACACGCCCGTGCCCGCCAGGTGGTAATGTTCGTGCAGGTAACGGAAGAGGTAATAAAGCATTCGAGAGGATTTAGAATGTCATGCAAAGCGCAGCGAAGCATCTTGCCCGCAATAACTAATTCAATCAAATGAATTGCATTGTGCGGTAAAGATGCTTCGCTGCGCTCTGCATGACGGTTCTATTTATTCAATTGAGCAAAAATTTCGACCAGCACCAGCTTGTCATCAAAAGGCGATTTCACGCCGCGAATCTCCTGATAATTCTCGTGGCCCTTGCCGGCCACCAGCACAATATCGTGCGGGCCGGCCAGGCGCACGGCCGCTTCAATGGCGGCGCGGCGGTCGGGCACGGTCTGGACTTTGGCCGAATCGGGGGCCGTGACGCCGGCCTGCATTTGGGCCAGAATCTCGGCGGGGTCCTCGAAACGGGGATTATCGGAGGTGAGAATGACTTGGTTGGAAAGCCGGGCGGCCAGGTTGGCCATGATGGGGCGCTTGGCCGCGTCGCGGTTGCCGCCGCAGCCCACCACCGTGATGATTTGCTGACTGGGCTGGCGGATTTCGTGCAGGGTTTGGAGCACGTTTTCCAGCGCGTCGGGCGTGTGGGCGTAGTCGATGATGCCCGTGATGCTCTGCTGGCCCGATACCACCGGCTCGAAGCGGCCGGGCGCGGTAGTGAGGCCCGAGAGGATGGTCAGGACTTCGGTGGGGTCCTCGCCCAGCAATACGGCCGCACCATACACGGCCAGCAGGTTGTAGGCGTTGAACACGCCGATTAGGCGAAAGAGGATTTCGCGGCCCTCGATTTCGAGGTGCAGGCCGTGCACTTCATTCGCCACCAGCTTGGCCCGGAAATCGGCGGCCCCGCGCAGCGAGTAGGTGGTGCGGCGGGCAGCGGTGTTTTGCAGCATCACTGGGCCGCGCTTATCGTCGGCATTGGTGAGGGCAAAGGCGGTTTTGGGCAGCGCGTCGAAGAAGGCTTTTTTGGCCTTCAGGTAGTTGTCGAAAGTGCCGTGGTAGTCGAGGTGGTCGTGGGTGAGGTTGGTGAACACGCCCCCCGCGAAGCGTAACCCCGTGATGCGGTGCTGGGCCACTGCGTGGCTGCTCACCTCCATGCAGGCGTGGGTGCAGCCGGCCGCGACCATGCGGGCTAGCAACTCATTCAGCCGAATGGCATCGGGCGTGGTGTGGGTG
>JALYUH010000066.1 GCA_030853985.1 Bacteroidota bacterium
CCAGTCCCCAACCACTCCAAACCAGTCCCCAACCACTTGGGACCGGTTCTCAACCACTCGCGACCGGTTACGAAACACCAGGGAGTGGCTCTGAACCACCCGTGACCGATTCTGAACCACTCCCGACCGGTTTCCAACCTCTTGGGGCAGGTAGCATAGGGCCCGCCGCCCGCTTACCTTTGCAGACTTACCGCCCGCAACGTTATGTCCCGCAAAATCACGAAAGCTTCTAAAAACTTACCCGTCGACGCCCTCCAGAATATCCTGATTCAGGACATGGTGGCCGAAGGCAAATGCCTGGTTCGCCTCGACAACCTCGTCATCTTCGTGTCGCAGGTCGCTCCCGGCGACGTGGTGGATTTGCGCATCATCCGCGCCAAAAAGAACTTTCTGGAGGCTGTTCCCACGCATTTTCATAAGTATTCGGAGCTGCGCACCACGCCGTTTTGCCAGCACTTCGGCGTGTGCGGTGGCTGCAAGTGGCAGCACCTCGGCTACGATTCGCAGCTGCACTTCAAGCAACAGCAGGTGATTGACCAGCTGACCCGCATCGGCAAAGTGACCCTGCCCGAAATTCCATTCATCCTCGCCTCGCCCCAGCGCACCTACTACCGCAACAAGCTCGAATATACCTTCTCGGACAACGGCTGGCTGACCCAGGAGCAAATCGACGACGACACCCAGACCTTCGACCGCAACGTGCTGGGTTTCCACACTCCCGCCCGCTTCGATAAGATTATCGACGTGCAGCACTGCCACCTCCAGGCCGAGCCCAGCAACGAAATCCGCCTCTTCATCCGTGACTACGGCCGCGCCCACGGCCTTGAGTTCGGCAACATGGTGCGCCAGACCGGCAACCTGCGCAACCTCATCATCCGCACCGCCCAGAGCACCGGCGAAATCATGGTGATACTCCAGTGCTACCGCCCCCACGACAGCATCGAGCCCCTGCTCGACGCCCTCTACGCCAAGTTCCCCGGCATCACCTCCCTCAACTACGTCCTCAACAGCAAGGGCAACGAAACCTTCCACGACCTCGACGTCATCACCTACCGCGGCAAGCCCTACATCGAGGAAGAGATGGAAGGCCTGCGCTTCCGCATCGGCCCCAAGTCCTTCTACCAAACCAACTCCGAAGGCGCCCACCAGCTCTACAAAGTGGCCCGCGACTTCGCTGACCTCAAGGGCGATGAACTCGTGTACGACCTCTACACGGGGGCAGGCACCATCGCCAGCTTCGTGGCCCACCAGGCCCGTAAAGTCATCGGCGTCGAGTACGTGGAGCAGGCCGTGGCCGACGCCCACGTCAACGCCGAACTTAACAACATCATCAACACCGAGTTCTACGCCGGCGACATGAAGGACATCCTCACCGCCGAGTTCACCGCCCGCCACGGCCGCCCCGACGTCCTCATTACCGACCCGCCCCGCGCCGGCATGCACCCCGACGTGGTGGCCCGCCTGCTGGAACTGCGCGCCCCCCGCATCGTCTACATCAGCTGCAACCCCGCCACCCAAGCCCGCGACTTGGAGTTGCTGGATGCCGCTTATAAAGTCACTCGCGTGCAGCCGGTGGATATGTTCCCTCACACGCATCATGTGGAGAATGTGGTGGCGCTGGAGTTGAAGTAAGGCCTATTATGAAAAGCTATTCGTCATCTTCGCTTACTGCCCTATTTTTCGGCTGGCTGATTGCGACGGCATTTTATTTACTGTGCTATTATGTGATTTTCAGATTTCAAGAATCGAGTATTTATTCGTCATTTTATATAGTGATGATATGCGTATTCTCGCTTGTCTTTTCTGCTATTGCAAATGCGCTGTTTGTACTTCCTTTAAGGAATTACGTTGATAAAATAGTTGCTCATGTACCCAAAATAGCTTTTGCGTTGGTGCTTGCATTGTACAGCTTGATTATTTTTATTCCGATTCTTAGTTGGTTGACGGGTGCAACATTTGAGCATCCACAACACCGCTTAATATTTGCTGATGCAGCTGTAAACGGATTCGTTTATGGCCTAATTTATTATTCCCTTCGAAAACCTGTTAGCCAGGTTGAATAACTAATGGACTACTTCAACGACCTCGAACTCAACGGCGAATACCTCGGCACCATCACCAAGGATTTCGTCGTCGTGTGCGACACCCTGCTCGAACCTTGCTCCAATTAGGCTTCTATCCCGCTTTCTACCCATGACCTCTCCTAGCACAAAACAACCAGCGCACATTTTCATCAAATCCATGTTTGGCGTTGCCACGATTATTTCGTTGGGATTTGTTATTTTAACCCGCGGGCAGAAGCAAAAGCATGACTTTGATAGCATCACGGCCCAGATAATTTCAATTGGCCGTTCTTTCCCAGGGGCATCCAATCGGCACGAAGGGAAAATGCGCTATTTGCAAGTCGGCAGATATCCGAAAGTATTTGAGCTATTTATCGGCCACGATACCGGCGATTTCAGCCCCGCTTTTGAAAAGCTTGATGCGCTAAAAGCCGGCGATATCGTGACGGTTTATTACGACGAGGAAAAAACCCGTGCTGCCGACAATGAATCAGTCAACCGACTAGCCCAATTTATCGACAAGAACGGAAAACCGTATTTCACTCGCGGCAGCAAAGATAAATACGGTGGTTACGGCGCAATTGGCGCGGGTATTTTAATTGGCCTGACATTGCTTGTACTCAAGCAAAAAGGCACCATCGAATAACACTTTGCAATGGACTACTTCAACGACCCCGAACTCAACGGCAAATACCTCGGCACCATCACCAAGGATTTTGTCGTGGTGTGCGACACCCTGCTCGAAGCCTCTTCCCAAATCCGCAAGGGCGACTTCAGCCAATACCCCATTTTCGTGTTTGCCAAGCAGGAAGTGCCCCTCGGCGGCCTCCTCGTCAACGCCGACGAGCTGAACCTGGACTGGCACGTTTTCGCCAGCTACCTGGAGTTGTTTGTGCAGCAAGGCATTATCGAGCCCGATGGCGTGAATTATTTCCAAGCTAACTACAAGGATGCTGACGAATTCTGCTGCCTCTTTGTGCTGGATAAGGAATTCACGAAATTCGTGTTCGTGCCGTATCCGGAGGATTAATCGGGAATTCCAGAAATAAAAACGTCCGTCATGCAGAGCGGAGCGAAGCATCTTTACTGAGGGAGTAAATAATTACTACTGCGGTAAGGATGCTTCACTCCGCTCTGCATGACGGACGTTTCGGTTTAGCCATTACGGCCTCGCCGCCCTACCCCACTAGCTCCGCTAGCGGCTGCGGAATCCCGCGCAGCGCCTCCGCCAGCAGCTGATAGGAATACACCCGCGCCTCGTGGCTGAAAATATTGGAAACGGCCATGATTTCATTCACCTGCGTCTCGTCCACAAATGCCTGCATATCCTGCGCAACGGTGGCCTTGCTGCCGATGAAAGCACAGGCCAGCATCTGCTCCACGGCGTACTGTTGCGCCGGCTCCCACAGCCCGGCCATCGACTCGACTGGCGGTTGCAACGGCGCGGGCCGCCCCTTGATGACGCCCAGCATAAATTGCTTGAGCGAGGTGGCCAGGTGCTGCGCCTCGGCATCGGTATCGGCCGCCACCACATTCACACAGGCAATGACGTAGGGCGCCGCCAGCACTGCCGAGGGCCGGAAGTTCTGCCGGTAAATCTCCAGCGCCGCAAACAGCTGCCCCGGCGCAAAGTGGCTGGCAAACGCATACGGCAGGCCCAGCGCCGCCGCCAGGTATGCGCTATCGGTGCTGGAACCCAGCACGTAAATTGGCACTTCCAGTCCCTCGCCCGGAATGGCGCGAACCGTGGCCGTGCTGTCGGCGGCCGAGAAATACGCCTGAAGCTGCTGAATATCCCGGGGGAAATCCTGCACGCCGCCGAAGCGGCCGCCCCGAATGGCCTGGGCCGTTACCTGGTCGGAGCCGGGCGCGCGGCCTAGTCCCAAATCGATGCGGCCCGGGTAGAGCGTGGCCAACGTACCCAGCTGCTCGGCCACCACCAGCGGCGCGTGGTTGGGCAGCATAATGCCGCCCGAACCCACCCGCAGCGTGCTGGTGCCGCCCGCGATGTAACCAATCAGCACCACCGGCGACGAGCTGGCCACGCTGGCCATATTGTGGTGTTCGGAAAGCCAGTAGCGGGTGTAGCCGGCCTTTTCCACCTGCTGCGCCAGGTCCAGGCTGTGGCGGAAGGTATCGGC
>JALYUH010000076.1 GCA_030853985.1 Bacteroidota bacterium
CGGAACGGGGCCAGCTCGGCGTTCAGCTGGTCGATTTCCTGGTGCTGCTGGCGCACGCGCTCCACGCTCAGGCCGTTGGCGTAGTGGGCGGCCTGGCTGTGGTCGCACAGGCCCAGGTACTGGTAGTGGTGGTCGCGCAGCCAGGTAGCCATCTCGCGGATGCTGTGGTTGCCATCCGAATACGTGCTGTGGTTGTGCAGCGAGCCGCGCAGGTCGGCGTCTTCAAGCAGCTGGGGCAGCTTTTTATCGGCGGCGAGGGCAATTTCGCCCAGGCCTTCGCGCAGCTCGGGCACGATGAATTGCAGGCCGGCTTTCTCATAAAGCGCTTCTTCCTGCTGGAATTTCTCGCGCCGCGCCAGCTGGCGTAAGGTACCTGCGTGATTGAGTGAATGAGTAAATGACTCGCTCAAGTGCGCTTCGGCGGCCGAGTTCAGGAACACTTCGGTGGTGAAATCCTCCGGCTTCACCAGCAGCACCTCCACCCGCGTGCCCGACTCGCGGGCCGTGCCGCGCCAGGCGAACGGCCCCGAGCGGCGCGGGTCGGGCACTAAGCCCTCCGTGGCGTTGAGCAGCGCCTGGGCCTTTTCGGGTGCTTCGGTGGCCGCCACCAGACGCACCGTTTCCACGGTTTCGAGGCGGCGGCGGATTTCGCCGGCCACGGCCACCTGCTCGGTTTGCAAGCCGGCGCGCAGCACTTGCGCCAGCTCGTTGCCCAGCTTTTCGGCCTGCGGGTAGAGCAGCTTGCCCTTGCTCTGGCCCGCAAACTCCAGCGCCTCCAGAATGCTGTCCTGGGTTTTCTTGCCGAAGCCTTTGAGCTGGCTCACCTGGTCGGTTTCGGCGGCTTCGCGCAGCTGCTCGATGGTTTCGAGGCCCAGCTCGCGCCACAGGCTGCGGATTTTCTTCGGCCCGATGCCCTTGATGCCCAGCATCTCGACCACGCCGGGCGGCGTGGTATCGAGCAGGCGCTGCAGGTCGGAGAAGGTGCCGGTGTCGAGCAGCTCGGCCACTTTGGCGGCGGCGGTTTTGCTCAGGCCGGTGCGGTCGGGTAGGCCCGGGCGCTCCACTTCGGCCACCGGAAAGCTCAGGGCATCGAGGGCAGTGGCCGTGCCTTCCATGGCGCGGACTTTGAACGGGTTTTCGTCGTGCAGCTCCATCAGCTGGGCGGCCAGCTTGAAGGCGCGGGTCAGGGCGCGGTTATCCACGGGGTAGGGTCGTTGGGGAGGCGCGAAGGTAGCTTGTGCGGGGGCTTGCGCGGTTCATAAGGATACGTGGATGGCAGATTCAGTAGACCGTCATGCAGAGCGTAGCGAAGCATCATTACCGCCGCAGTACTCCTTTCCGATTGGTTTTGTATTGAGGTAAAGCGGCTTTGCTGCGCTCTGTATGACATTGCGTCAAGTCTTCCGACGTTTCAACCGACCCGTTACCCCGTCCGTACCTTGCCGCCCACTCCATCACCACCCACAATGCACAAATCAACCCGCCTTGCCCGCCTGCTGCCGCTGGCCGCCCTGCTGCTGGCCGCGGCCTGCCAGCCCAACAAAACCGCCGTGGTTACCTCCTCGCCTACTTCGATGAAGCAGCTGGAAGGCACCTGGCTGGCCTCGCACGAAGAAAACCGGGGCGACACCCTGGTGTACCGGCCCAACACCTACAAGTTTCCGCCCGCCCGGGGCCGCACGGGCTTCGCCATGAAGCCTTACGGCCGTTTCGAGCAGTTCGACATTGCGCCCACCGACGGCCTGAAGGGCCGCGAAGGCACCTGGACCGCCGACGGCGATTCCCGCCTGCGCATCCACCTCACCGATGGCCAGTCGCCGGACTACACCCTCGAAATCCTGTCGCTCGATAAGCAGGTGCTGCAGCTGCGGCAGCGCCCCTAGTCGCGGGCCGCAGCCAGTGGGGCGGTCGGCACTCATACTTCTTTCATGATGTGGCCGGACTTTTGGTGTTGCAAAAGGCGCAAGGCCCGCTGCGCAGCTTTCAACCTCTGCCGGCAGGGGCCGTATCCCTTCACAATCGGCCGCAGTTAATCGGTGGCCGTTCCTCCAAACTTGTTTGCCATGAAACTCTCTCCCGCTTTCGATGCGGCCCGCACGCTGGCCCTGGGCCTGGCCCTGCTGAGCGCCGGCCCCGCCCTGGCCCAGAAAACCACTGTGAAGGCCAAAAATGATAAAATCAAGACCAAAACCACCAACGCCAGCGGGGCCGTAGCCAAAACCAAGGTACTGGCTGTGCCCGCTCCAAAGCCGGCCCCGCAGCCCGTTACGCCCGTAGCTTCCGAGCCGCAGGTAATTAGTGTGAACGCCTTGGATATGCTCGCGCCGGAACCCGGATTGCCGGCCGGCTGGCTCACCGACCTCGACGCCGCCAAAGCCGCCGCCAAGGCCGCTAACCGACCCATTCTGGCCGTTTTTTCGGGCTCTGACTGGTGCAAGCCGTGCATTATGTACGAGCAGGAAGTGTTTTCGAAACCCGAGTTCATGGCCTACGCTAAGGACAAACTAGTGCTCGCCCACTTCGATTTTCCGCGCATGAAGAAGAACCAGCTGTCCACCGCCCAGCAGAAAATCAACGATGCCGCCGCAGGCCAACTAAACCATGAGGGAGACTACCCACTGGCCGTCGTTATTGCCCCCGATGGCAAGGTGCTGGCCAAAACCGGCTACATTGCCGGTGGCCCCGCCGCCTTCGAGGCCTACCTGAAAAAGGTGCTGCCGACGCTGTAGCCGGCGTTGCCATCAAATTTTAAGCAAATTTTAAGATGATACCCGCGGGGTTCGGCTGTCAAAGCCGGCCCCGCGGCTGTTATTACCCCATGCGAAACCGCTGGAAATCTGTGCTGCCGCTGATGCTCGTGCTCGTGCTCTGCCTGCTGGCCAGCGGGCCGGGCCGCGCCCAGGCGGTACCGGCCGCCGCACGCCACACGTTCAGCGCAAGCGCGCACCTCATGGGCTCGCACTTCACGTTTACGGTGGTGGCGGACAACGACTCGGCCGGGCAGCGCGCCCTGCGCGCCGGCCTGGGCGAGGTGCGGCGCATCGATAAGCTGATGTCGTTCTGGGATTCCACTTCCGAAGTCGTGCGCATCAACCGGGCGGCGGGCCTGCGGCCGGTGGCCGTATCGGCCGAAACCTTCGACCTGATTACCCGCACCCTGAACCTGTCGCGGCTCAGCGATGGCGCGTTCGACATCACCTTTGCCAGCGCCGACAAGCTGTACAAGTTCGACCGGCAGGCCCACCCGGCGCTGCCCGATTCGGCGGCCATCCGGGCGTCGGTACGGCGCATTGGCTGGCAGAAGATTCAGATGAATGCCGTTGCGCACACGGTTTTCCTGCCCGAGAAGGGCATGCGCATTAATCTGGCGGGTATTCTGCAGGGCTACGGGCTGCGGCGGGCCAAGCTGGTGCTCGATAGAATGGGCATCAAGGGCGGGCTGATGAACGGCTCGGGCGATATTTACTGCTGGGGACGGCAGGCCGACGGCTCGCTCTGGCGCGTGGCCATCGGCGACCCCGACCACCCCAACAGCGTAGCCGCCTGGGTCGATATCACGGACATGGCCGTGGTGACGGCGGGCAACTACGAGCAGTATTTCACAGTGGGCGGGCAGGTGTACGGGCACATCATCAACCCGCACACCGGCTACCCGTCGGTGGGCTTGCGCTCGGTAACCATATTATGCCCCGATGTGGAACTAGCCGATGGCCTGGATGAAGTTGTATTCGTGCAAGGCCCGGCCGCCGGGCTGGCTTTTATCAATAAACTGAAAGGCGTGGACTGCACGTTGATAACCGACGACAACCGCACGCTGGCCTCGCGGGGCATGACGCTGAATTTTTACCACGGTGCTTCGCCCACGCCGGCCGTTCGCCCCTGATTTTTCGTATCCGATGACTGTGAAAAAACTATCCTTATCGGCCCACCCGCGCCTGGCGCTGGGCCTGCTGCTGCTGCCGCTCGGGGCGGCCCTGCCCAGCTGTGTGAGCGTGGCCGCCTACCAAAAAGTATACCTCAACGATGAAGACATGAAGCTGGCCACCAAAACCGTGGAAACGCCCGAAACCAACTTCGAGAGCTACCGCGAAGGAGCCGGTGGGGCCAATGGCGGCAAAGTGGGCGGCGGCTGCGGCTGCAATTAACCATTCAGCACCAACATCTTCCCTTGAAAAACTTCTTCTCCCTATTGCTGTCCTTTAGCGCCCTGGCCGCCCCGGCCCTGGCCCAGACCGGCACCACGCAAAACCCGAACCGCATCGACGGCTACGGTGCGCCCGTGAGCCCCTCGGTACCGGTGAGCCGGGCTGCCGATGAGACGACCATCGACATTATTGGCGGCTACTACCAGCAAACCGGCAGCCACGGCGCAGTAGAGGGCGGCCGTGGTACCCAGCAGCTGACCGACGTGCCCCCGGCCATCATCATCAACGTGCCGCTCGATACCGTGAGCCGGCTGAGCGTGAACGTGGGCGCGGATTTCTACGCCTCGGCCTCGACCGACCGGATTGACTTTGCGCTGAGCACGCCTTCGGCGCACGATGTGCGGATTCATGGCGATTTTGGCTACAGCCGCGAGCAGAAGGCCAAGGGCACCATCTGGAGCGCGGGCGTGGGCGTGTCGAAGGAATACGACTACCTGTCGTTCAACGTGGCGGGCTCGTTTGCCAAATCCTCGCAGGACGGCAACCGCCAGCTGAGCGTGGCAGGCCAGTTTTTTCAGGACCGCGTGACGCTGATAACGCCCCTGGAGCTACGCACGAACTACTCGGGCGCGGCCAGCAGCAAGAGCAGCTACGGCTCCGACACGCGCCAGACCTACAACCTGACGGCCACCTACTCGCAGGTGCTCAGCAAGCGGTTGCAGGCGGCCATCAGCACCGAGCTGGTGTCGCAGAACGGGCTGCTGAGTACGCCGTTCCATCGCGTGTATTTCCGCGACAACCTCGCCCCCAACCTTGCTCCCACTTTGGGCGGCAGCTTTGAAACCCGCTTCCCCACGGCGGCCCGCATCGAGGCTCTGCCCCGCGCCCGCTTCAAGTACCCGGTGAGTTTGCGCCTGAACTACTACGCCAGCGACTTGGTGCAGGTGCGCGGCTTCTACCGCTTCTACAACGACAACTTCGGCATTCAGGCCCACACCCTGGAGCTGGAGCTGCCGGTGAAGGTGACGCCCTTTTTCGTGCTCTACCCCTTCTATCGCTACCATACCCAAACGGCGGCTACCTACTTCGCGCCCTTCGCCCAGCACTCGGTGGCCGACCAGTACTACACTTCCGACTACGACCTGGCGGCCTTCACGGCCCATAAGGCGGGCCTGGGCCTGCGCTACTCGCCGGTGTACGGCATCGGCCGCTTCCGGGTGCCGGGCACGAACGCCCAGGGCCTGCCCCGCGTGATGCGCCTGAAATCGCTGGATTTGCGCTACGCGCATTACCAGCAATTTGGCTCGACGATTTATGCTGCCGGCCAGCGCGCCGACCTGCTGGCCAACATCATCAGCTTCGATTTGGGCTTCGCCTTGTAGGCCCCGCCCGAACTTTCTTTTCTTTGCAGTATGCAAACCAACGGCCGGCCGGCATCATGCCCGTGCCGGCCGTTGCTATGTTGGTGTTATGCCAACTCACTATTTCACCAACTCACCTACTCACCGCTTGAAACACTGGCTCGTTAAATCGGAACCCGAAAAATATTCCTGGGCCACGTTTGTGCAGGAGGATGGCACCGCCTGGACCGGCGTGCGCAACTACCAAGCCCGCAACAACCTCAACCTGATGCAGCCCGGCGACCTGGTGCTTTACTACCACAGCGTGAGCGAAAAGGCCGTGGTGGGCGTGGCCGAAGTGGCCGCCGTGGCCCACCCCGATGCCACCGCCGAAGCCGGCTCGCCGTGGGTGGCCGTGCCGTTGCGTCCGGTGCAGCCCCTGGCCCAGCCGGTTGGCCTGGCCCAGCTGAAAGCCGATGCCCGCTTGGGCGAGCTGGCCCTGATTCGACAGTCACGGCTGTCGGTGCTGCCGGTGCGGCCCGAGGAGTTCGACGCCATTCTGGCGCTGGGCGCGAAATAACCCGCCGGCCGCGAACCGAAACCCCCTGGCCCGCTGTATCTTTAGAGGAGCGTCCGCGTTCCGAATTCACGCTATTTAGTTGCTTATTTATCCGGGTTTGGGTATGAAACGTCGCTACTTTTCGCTGCTGCTGGCCTATTGCGGAGCCTTGGCACTGCCGTTGCGCGCCCCGGCTCAAAAGCTGGCCCCAGTGCCGGCCAATGCCCCGGTGCAAACCGCCCGTACCGAGCTGCCCCTCACCGACCGCGACAGCGAGGTGCACGTGCAGGCGTTGCCCGCCGACAGCTCGGTGGTGCTGCTGGTGGGCCGCGAGCATCCGCTTTCGGGCCACACCAATTTCAGCTTTCAGCAATACAGCTCCAACCTGCACCTGCGCCAGGAAACCCCGCTGAAAGTAGCCGACGAGTTCAATTTTGTGCGGATGTGCGCCGAGGGCACGACCGTGTACGCGCTGTTTGCCTCGCGCAACACGGCGGGCCGCCTGCTGGTGGCCGCCTACAACGGCCCCCTGGGCCAGACGCACAGCCAGCAGTTCGACACCAGGCTGAGCCGCGAAGTGGTGGAGTTGAAGGCCCTCGACGGCCGCCTGTTTGCCACCGTGCTATTGCAGGACCAGCTGCATGTAACCGCCCTGCTGCTGGACGTGGCCACCGGCCAGATGCAGTACCTGCCCTCGGTGTACGAAAACGTGCCCACCCAGCTCACCTTCGTGGCCGATGCCGCCAGCCGCCGCGCCGAGTATGTGCTGAGCCAGACCAACGGCCGCAAAAGCCGCCTGCTCCTCAAGCAGCTCACCGACAAGGGCCAGCTGGTAAGCTCCGAGTTTGTGCAGGCCGAGAGCGAGCGCAGCCTCATCACGGCCCAGGTAACGCCCCCGCAGGACACCACCGCCCGCCTGCTGATGGGCACCTACTCGCTGCGCGACCCCAACTACGCCCAGGGCCTCTTTGCCACCGACCTGAGCCGGCCCGTGCCGGGCGTGGCCGCCGGCCCCAAAGCCCCGCTGCGCTTCTACGATTTCCTGCACCTCAAGCACTTTTTCGATTACCTGAAGCCCCCCAAGCAGGCGCGGCTGCGGCAGCGCGTGGCGCGGCGGCTGGCGCGGTCGGTGGCCCCCATGCGCTGGCACTACCGCCTGCTGCTGCACGAGCTGCAGCCCCAGCCCGATGGCGGCTACGTGCTGGTGGCCGAAGTATACACGCCGCACTACCGCTACAACGGCTACAGCACTTCCTACGGCAATTCCTTCGGCTCGTTCGGCAACCAGTATTATTCGTCGGGCTACGGCTACGGGGGCGCGGGCGGGGGCTACTCGCCCGGCGGCTACCTGCCCTATGGCAACAACCGCTCGTTCGACGGCTACCAGACCACGCACGCCTTGGTGTGCGGCTTCGACCGCAAAGGCAACCTCATCTGGGATAATATTTTTGTGGTAGAAAACCTGCGCCGCACCGAGCTCGAAGAAGCCGTGCGCCTGCAAACCCTGCCCGACGGCCGCCTCGTGCTGGCCTACCTCGACGAGAGCAAGCTGCGCTACAAAGTGCTAAACCGCGGCGAAAGTGCCCCCGACGACCTGCAAGTGCTCATCAGCACCGGGGCCGGGCCGGCCGAGCAGGGCCTGGAACGCCCCACCGACACCAACCAGTACGACCTGCTGCCCTGGTACGGCGGCCGTTTCGTGGCCGTGGGCTACCAGCACGTGCGCGTGGCCCACGGCCCCGACCGGGAAGTGTTTTTTATGAATAGCGTGGTGTTTCAGTAGGCCCGCAGTGGCCGCGGGCCAACAACCGGCGCGCTGTCCCGTACCAGAGCCGGGCCAGCGCCGCACGTGCGGCACTGCTTTTCCCGGCCCGGGCCGCACACTTTTCGCATGATGACCAAACTCCGCCTGTCCGTTCTGTTCCTTATTTTGCTGCTCGCGGGCTGCCGCGCCGGGGGCCCCGGCACGCCGGCCCGCACCGTGGCGTCCTTCTTCTCGAAGTACGAAAACCGCGACGGCTTCAAGGCCACCGAATGGTCGGCGGGCTTGCTCCAGCGCCTGGCCCTGGTGAAGGCGGCCAAGCTGCTCGGCGGCTCCGACCTCACCGATGCCATCACCGGCATTCGCTCGGCGCGGGTTATCAGCTTCGCGCCCATCTCCTCGTCGGCCCGCGAGCTGGCCGCCCAGGGCCTGCGCACCGAAGCCAACGGCATTTTGCAGGGTGAAAAATACACGCCGCTCTCTACGGCCGGCTTTGGCGGCAGCAACTACGCCGTTTCCACCCGCGGCTCGGGCAACAACGTCTCGGAGTTTGCCGCCCTCGGCAGCCTGCCCGACGTGGCCGATTCCTTCGTACTGGTGTCGGTGCAGGGCAATTTCACCAGCAGCCAGGTGAGTGCGCTGGCCAAGTACCTGCCCCAGCTGGTGCAGGCCACCGGCAAGTAAAGTCGCTGCACCGCAATCAAAAATCCCCCTTCCTGCCTCAGCTTCGCCGGGTAGGAAGGGGGATTTTTACAACCAGCCTGAAAAGCTACTGCTTGGCCGCCATCAGCGCCTCAATCTCATCGGCTTGCAGCGGAATGTTGGCCATCAAATCCTCGTTGCCGCCGGCCGTGAGCAGGATGTCGTTTTCCAGGCGAATGCCCAGGCCCTCGGCGGGAATGTAGATGCCGGGCTCCACGGTGTACACCATGCCCGCCTCAAAGGTGCGGTACTTGTAGCCGATATCATGCACATCGAGGCCCAGGTAGTGGCTGGTGCCGTGCATGAAATACTGCTTGTAGAGCGGCGCGGCGGGGTCCTGGTTCTTCACGTCGGCGGCATTCAGCAAGTCGAGCCGGATGAGCTGCTGCTCCATGGCCTCGCCCACCTGGCGGTGGTATTCTTCGATTTCGGTGCCCGGCACGAGACGGGTTTTGGCGAAGTCCATCACGGCCAGTACGGCATCGTACACCTGGCGCTGGCGCGGGCTGAACTTGCCATTGACCGGAATGCTGCGCGAGAGGTCGGCGGCGTAGTTGGCGTACTCGGCCCCGAAGTCCATCAGAATCACGTCGCCGTTCTGGCACTGGTTGTCGTTGGTGGTATAGTGCAGCACGCAGGCATTTTTGCCGCTGGCCACAATGCTGCCGTAGGCCGGCCCGCGGCTGCGGTTGCGCATGAACTCGTGCACGATTTCGGCCTCAATCTCAAACTCCCACACGCCCGGCTTCACAAAACCCAGCAGCCGCCGAAACGCCTTACCCGTAATGTCGCAAGCTTGGCGCATCACCCGGATTTCCTCGGGGCTCTTGATGGCGCGCAGCTGGTGCAGCAGGCGCGCCGCCCGCCGGTAGGTATGCAGCGGGTACTGCGCCTGCAATTTCTTGATGAAACGGGCATCGCGGGTTTCCACTTCCACCACGGCCCGAATGTGCTCGTTCGAGTTCAGGTACACGTTTTCGGCTTCGTTCATGAGCGCGGGCAGCACGGTATTGAAGCTGTCGAGCCACATAATGGTTGGGATGCCCGAGTTCTGGCGCGCCTCGTCCTTGGTGAGCTTATAGCCTTCCCAAATCAGAATATGGTCCGAAGTTTCCTTCAGAAACAGGATTTCGCGGTGCTGCGGCAGGCGCGCATCCGGAAAAAGCACCAGAATGCTTTCCTCCTGGTCGACCCCGCTCAGGTAGAATAAATCGTTGTTTTGCCGGAAGGCCAGCGTGCCGTCGGCGTTGGTCGGCATCACGTCGTTGGCCTGAAAAATGGCCAGCGAAGCCGGCGGCAGCAGCTCGAGGAAGCGGCGGCGGTTTTCGACAAAAAGCTCGGGGGCAAGGGCAGCGTAGCGCATGAATGGAGGCTTGGTTGAGTTGGGAGCCGCAAGGTAGGCAGCCGCAGGCAGCAGGCAGCAAAAAGCCCCTGCTTCGCATGAAGCAGAGGCTTTTGCAGCGGGTTGCGGCCGGGGCGACCTACATTTTGGTTTTGGTCGTTTTCACGGTCGTTTTGTTGGTTTTATAGCGCAGGTCGGGGGTGCCATCGGCCTTCAGGGGGCCGGTGGTGGTTTTAGTCATTTTGTTCGCCTTGTAGCGCATGTCGGGCGTGCCATCGGCTTTCATCTGGGTGTTGGTCGAAGTCGACGACGACGAGGTTTTGGTGGTGCCTACGGGCGTAGTCATCGTGCTCGATTTGGTCATCGTGCCCGATTTGCTCGTGCCGGCCGGGGTGGTCATCGTGCTCGACTTGGTGGTCGTGCGCGTGGCCGGCGTTTGGGCCGTGGTGGTCATTTTGGTGGTTCTCGACGAGCTGCTGCTCATCGTGCCGGTGGCCGGCATGGGGGTTTGGGCCTGGGCCGCAGCCCCGCCCAGCAGGCTGAGCGAAATGAGAAAACCGAGAATGCGCTTCATGATGAAAAAAGTGAAGGGTTGAGAAAGATGGGCCGTCTACGGCCCGGTGGGCGTGGCGGTTGGATAGCAATGTAGCTATTTTTTGCAGGGAAAATCAAAACGGTCGCCCGCCACTTTTGCCCGGCCATTAAACCACCCCCACCGCTGGCCATCGAACCGCCATCATCCATTTCCCTATTCCCCTCACTCCGATGAAAAAGACCTTGTCTCCCGCCTTCGCCGCTTTTCTCCTGTTCGGGGCGTCCTATTCGGCCGCGGCCCAAACGGCTACTCCCGGCATCACCGCTCGCCAGCACAATGAGCGCGCCCGCATTCGTCAGGGCGTAGCTTCCGGCGAGCTCAACCGCGCCGAGGCCGCTCGCCTCAAAGACCGCGAAGCCGATGTGCGCCAGGAAAAACGCGCCGCCAAATCCGATGGCGTAGTAACGCGCGACGAGCGTCAGGATGTCCGCCAGGATGAGCGCCAGGCCAGCCGCGCCATCTACCGCCAGAAGCACGACGGCCCGATACGCCGCTAACACACGCTACGTGCGGCGGTCAACCACTCTCCACATCTACCAAGATGTGGAGATTTTTTTTGCTTATTCTTTGGTGTAGTAAAAATATATATTACTTTAGTACCGAAAAAAGCAGCACGCATTTCCGCTTACACGGCCAGCCCAACACTCCCAAAACCCTCACCATTCTTACTCTGCGAGTTATGAAAACCTTCTACGCCTTATTTGCCGCCGCCAGCCTAACGCTGCTTGCCCCTACTACCCACGCCGCCGCGCCCCGCACCGACGAACCCACCGAAGCTGCCCGCAAAGCCACGGCCCGCGAAAAAGTAGCCACGGCCGCCAAAGCCGCGAAGGCCACCAAAACCGGCAAAAAATCGGCAGCGTCGCGCCGTTTCCGTAAGCTCAAAGCCAACCTCAACCACAGTATGCTGGTGTTGCTGGGCCTGGAAGAAAGCAAAGCCGTCACCTCGCCGGTCAAACTAAACCGGCAGCTCCACGC
>JALYUH010000124.1 GCA_030853985.1 Bacteroidota bacterium
CCTCTCATGCGGCGCAAGGTACGCAGACGGCCCAAGCCGTACTTTCGCCCCATGCGCTTCCGATTTTCCTACGCCTCCATCCTGCTGCTCGCGGCGGCCTGCGTGCCGCTGGGCACGCCCATTACCAGCACTAGCAGCTCGGCTCCCGGCCAGCAAAAACCGCCCGAATACTACGCCGACAAAACTCTGCGCTACAGGACTACACCTACTCGCCCGATGTGCGCAGCGTGCAGTGCTACCTGGCCACGGGCCAGCCCAACGAGGTGTTTCAGCCGCCAGTGGTGCCGCTGGGGCAGTCGGCGGCCATCACGCTGGATTTCGACGTGCTCGGCGACAAGAGCCAGCGCTTCGTGGCCCGGCTCATACATTGCGACGTGGACTGGCAGCCTTCGGTGCTGACGGACATGCAGTTTCTGACCGAGATAAACGAGTTTACGGTGACCGACTACCGCATCGGCACGGGCACCAAAGCGCCGTACTTTCTCTACCGCTTGCGTGCCCCCAACGTGCGCATCAGCGGCAACTACCTGTGGGTGGTGCAAACGGCGGCGGGCGTGCCGCTGCTGTCGCGCCGGCTGCTGGTGTATGAGAACCGCGTGAATGTGAGCCTGAAGCCGGGCATCGTGATTGGCGGCACCGAGCGGTTCACGCTCCAGCAGCTCGATTTTGCGGTGAGCTACGGCACCGTGGAGCTGGTGAACCCGGCCGTAGAAGTGAAAACCGTGCTACGCCAGAACTTTCGCTGGGATAATGCCAAATACGGCCTGCGCCCCACCTTCGTGCACGACGCCGACCGCCGCCTCGAATACCAGTACTTCAACTTCGAAAACGCCTTCCCCGGCCTCAGCGAGTACCGCTTTTTCGATACCCGCTCGCTGCAAAGCTCCGGCATCGGCGTGCTGCACGTGGACCCGCGCGCCGTGCCCGTGAGCACCGTGCTGCTCCAGCCCGAGGTGTCGCGCAACGGCACGGCCTACAACCAGTACGTGGATGCCAACGGCCAGCGCGTGTTCGAGAGCCGCGAGTACGGCAACGGCGCCACCAACGGCGACTACGCCGACGTAAGCTTCCAGCTAAAGGCCGCGCAGCCCGCGCCCGGCCCGGTCTACGTGTTCGGGGCCCTCACCGACTGGCAGCTGAAGGATGAATTCCGGCTGACGTACGACGAGGCCAAACAGCTCTACACCGGCCACGCGCTGCTGAAACAGGGCTACTACAACTACGATTTCGCGGTGGCCGGCGCGCGCGGCACCGCGCCCAACGAAGCCTACTTCGAAGGCACCCACTACGAAACCGAAAACCAGTACGACCTGCTGGTGTACTACCGCCCGCCCGGCACCCGCGCCGACCTGCTCATCGGCTACCAAGCCGTGGACATGAACTCGCGGCAGTAGCAAATAGTGGTTATTGATTGACGGGTAGGGCGGTTTCGGGGTTGGTGGCTGGTAGCGCGCACTTTTAGTTCGCGTCGCGAACCGAGTTGTTACTCCGGCGTGGGGGACGCGAACTAAAAATCCGCGCTACGATGCGCTGTACACTAGCCCTGAAACAGCTCTAGCGCTTGCGCACCAAAACCAGCCAGTGAATTTGCCCGGTCCTTTAGCGCCGGGATTCCGGGTTGGCCCCTGAGTTGGGGCTTTAGCCCATACTTGTTCATCGTTGCACAAGGGCTAAAATCCCGCCAGTCAAATTAAAACCCTTCATCCCGGCGCTAAAGCGCCGGGCAAAATTGATTACCCCGTTTGGTGCCGAAGCCCTGATTAACGATTATTTGGTACTGAGTTGCACGCTGGTTTTCAGGGAGAGGCTTTCGCCGCCGTAGCCACCGCTGTAGCCGCCCCGGCCGCCGCCATACCCGCCGCCGCGCATGCCGCCACCCATATTGCCCTGGCTGCCTACCACGCTGCCTTCGGGGGTGCCCACGGAGTGGCCGGCGGGCCGGTTGCCCTCGATACTGACCCCCACCACGGCCGGGCGGCCGGGGTTCAGGGCCGGCAAGCGGCGGTAGAGCAGGCGCAGCGGCACGGCCAGCTCATATATCAGGTCATCCTGGGCATCGAAACCCAACGCCACCTTCACCCCGAGCTGCGATTGCGCATCGGTGAGGGTCGGCTCCCGGCTGCCCTTATAGTTGAGGAGCTCCATCTCGCGCATTTCGGCCAGGGCTAGCGTGCGGCGCGCCCGGCGCACGGCCAGCGGGGCGTTGGGGTCGGGCGCTACTTGGTTGGGCGGTGGCGGGCCGCCCAGCGGGTAGCGCACGCCAAACTGGTGCTGGCTGCGGCCCGTGGTATCGAGCCAGATGGTGAGGCCCCGGCGCAGCACGCGGGCCTGGGTGCCCTGGTCGGCCACTTTCAGGCGCACATACACGGTGCGGCTGTCATTCAGCACCTGGTATTGCAGCTTGCTGGTGGGGTCGTAGCGGAGCGAGTCGGCCCAGTCGTCGGGCTGGCCGTCGGTGGTAGGCGGCGCAGCGGCAAAGCGGCCGGCCGGGCTGGCCGTAGGCTGGCGGCTACAGGCCAGCAGCAGCAGGGTGGCGGGCAGCAGCGCGGGCCAGTAACGGGAAATTATCATCGAAAAAAAACGGGTAACAAGGCGTGAGCAGGCCGCAATGGTAGCGGCCAGGCAGTGTGCGTTGGGTGAATATCGGGCAAACCTATTTCATATTGGCAGGAAAATAGCATTAGCCCCATCCGAACCCCCGCCGCCCGGCCCCACGCAACCGCTACGGCCCGGCTTCCGTTGCTAGCCCATTCACTGCCGCCCGCCGGCAAATCCCGCTTTATTTATTCCCATGAATTCTTCTCTTCTTCGTGGCCTGCGCGCCGGTGCCGTTGTCTGCCTGCTGGCCCCACTGGCCGGCTCTTCGAGCATGACTGACTGGGCCGCCCGCCGCCCCGCCTCTGCCGCGCCGGCTGCCCCAGCTGCCCGCCCGCTGCAAGGTGCCAAGCCCGACCCGGCTGTGCTGGCCCAGTTTGGCCTCTACAACAACGCCAAGCTGCAAAGCCTCATTACCGCCCGCGGCAAAGCCATGACGGCCATTTCGGACCGCCCCGGCGACTACGGCTTCACGGTGGTCGACTCGCCGGTTATCAACGCCTTTGCCACGCCCGACGGCCACGTGTACTTCACGCGCGGCATCATGGCGTATTTCAATAACGAAGCCCAATTTTCGGGCGTGCTGGGCCACGAGCTGGGCCACATCACCGCTCGCCACGGCCAGAAACAGCAAACGCGCGGCACCATCGCCGGCATCGGCATGATTCTGGGCTCGGTGCTGGCCCCGCGCGTGATGCAGTCGGTGGGCGGCATCGCGCAGCAGGTGGTAGGCCTGGGCATGCTTAAGTACGGCCGCAACGACGAGAATGAGGCCGACGGCCTGGGCGTGAAGTACTCGACCAAAATTGGCTACGATGCCAGCTACATGGCCGACTTCTTCCAGACGCTGCAACGCACCGAGGAGCAGAGCGGTGCCGGCAGCATTCCCACCTTCCTGAGCACCCACCCCAACTCGGCCGACCGCTACACCCGCGTGAAGCAGCTGGCCGCCCAGGCCAAGCAGAACGGCGGTCGCAGCAGCTACCTGGTGAACCGCGACACCTACTTACGCCAGATTGAAGGCTTAACCTTCGGCGAAGACCCGCGCCAGGGCTTCGTGGAAAGCGGCGTGTTCTACCACCCCGATTTGAAGTTTCGCTTCCCCATTCCCTCGGGCTGGAAGTCGCAGAACTCGCCCGACAAATTCCAGATGGCCGAGCCCAACGGCAAGGCGCTGCTGGTGTTTCTCGGCGCGGCGGGCAGCTCGCTCGACGAGGCTGCTTCGGGCTTGGCCAAAGCTATTGGCGTTACGAATGCACAGGCGCAGAAAACGACCATCAACGGCTTCCCGGCGCTGGTGTTTGAAGGCGACCAGCAGGCCCAGGACCAGCAGAGCACCCCGGCCCACGTGCTGGTTCATCTCATTCAGGATGGCCAGAGCATTTTCGCCTTTGTGGGCCTGGCCGAACCCAGCTCGTTTGGCAATTATGCCCCGCAGTTTCAGCGGGCTGCCCAGGGCTACGCTCGCCTCACGGAAGCCAGCAAGCTGAACCGCCAGCCCGAGCACGTGCACATCCGCACCGCCACCGGCACCCAGACGCTGGCTTCGGCCCTGGCTTCGGCCGGCATCCCGTCGAAACGCTACGAGGAGCTGGCCATTCTGAATGGCATGCGAACCACCGACCGGCTGGCCAAAGGCACGCTCTATAAAGTGGTAGGCAAGTAATTTCCGCCGCTTTCGATTTACCTAACCGGCCCGCTGCACCAGTTGCAGCGGGCCGGTTTTTTTGCTGCCCCTCCCCCGCTGGCACCAGCGCCTCGCGCCCCGTGCCTCGCCAGCCTAGGGCACGTACCGGATGATGAAATTCTTAATCGGGTTCTTTTTGATGAGCGTAACGAGCTGGCCGTTGGCGTACTGATACTCGTCCTCGCGGCCATCGCGGCGGGCTGTGTAGTTGCCGGGGGCCGCTTTGGCAAGGCTGAAAAAATCGCCGAAATACTCGGCGTAGGCGCGGCTCCGGCCCTGCGGCTCGCCAAAAAACATATCCGTCACGGTGTAGGTAATGGGCGCTTTTTCGGTGGCCTGGTGGTGGTACTTGTATTGGTCGGCCCGCACGTCGTAGTGGTCGCCCTTCCACTCGGT
>JALYUH010000400.1 GCA_030853985.1 Bacteroidota bacterium
AAGCCATCGACACGCACGGCTACGGCATGTCGTCGGTGCGCTTCATTTGTGGTACGCAGGATATTCATAAGGAGCTGGAAGCCAAGCTAGCCGAGTTTCTGGGTACGGAGGACACCATTCTGTACGCGGCGGCTTTCGATGCCAACGGCGGCGTGTTCGAGCCGCTGTTCAACGAGCAGGACGCCATCATTTCCGATGCCCTGAACCACGCCAGCATCATCGACGGAGTGCGCCTGTGCAAGGCCCAGCGCTACCGCTACGCCCACAACGACATGGCCGACCTCGAAAAGCAGCTCCAGGATGCCCAGGCCAAAGGCACGCGCCACCGCATCATCGTCACGGACGGCTCGTTTTCGATGGATGGCACCATCGCGCAGCTCGACAAAATCTGCGACCTCGCCGACAAGTACCAAGCCCTGGTGATGGTGGACGAGTGCCACAGCAGCGGCTTCCTGGGCAAAACCGGGCGCGGCACCCACGAGTACCGCAACGTGCTGGGCCGCGTCGACATCATCACCGGTACGCTGGGCAAAGCGCTGGGCGGGGCCATGGGCGGCTTCACCTCGGGCCGCAAGGAGATTATCGACATGCTGCGCCAGCGCAGCCGCCCCTACCTGTTTTCCAACACGCTGGCCCCGGCCATCGTGGGCGCGAGCCTGCGCGTGCTGGAGCTGCTCACCGAAAGCACTGAACTGCGCGACCGCCTCGAAGAAAACACGAAATACTTCCGCGAAAAGATGACGGCCGCCGGCTTCGACATCCCCGCCGGCGAGCATCCCATCGTGCCCGTCATGCTCTATGATGCCAAGCTGGCCCAGGAATTCGCCGCCAAAATGCTGGCCGAGGGCATTTACGTGGTGGGCTTCTACTACCCCGTGGTGCCGCAGGGCAAGGCCCGCATTCGGGTGCAGCTGAGCGCGGCCCACACCCGCGCGCATCTCGACAAAGCCATTGCCGCCTTCACGAAGGTGGGCCACGACCTGGGCGTGCTCAAAGCCTAGCCGAATGCCCCCCTGCCAAGCCGAAACGGCCGCCTGATACCCGTCAGGCGGCCGTTTCGTTGGGGACGGGCTCGGCGGTGCGCACGCTGCTCAGCAGCCATTCGTTCAGCAGGGCGCGTAGCTCGCCGGTGGGCAGGTTGCGGTGCACCTCGCCGTGGCGCACGAGGCTCATGGCCCCGGTTTCCTCGCTCACCACCAGCACCACGGCGTCGGTAATTTCGCTCAGGCCGATGGCGGCGCGGTGGCGCAAGCCCAGCGAGGCGGGCACGTCGGGGTTTTCGCTCACCGGCAGAATGCAGCGGGCCGCCTGCAGGCGGCCGTTGGCCACAATCACGGCCCCGTCGTGCAGGGGCGAGGTTTTGTTGAAGATGGCCAGCAGCAGGCGCTTGCTGACTTCGGCATCGAGCTGGTCGCCCGATTCGGCAAAGGGCGTGAGGTCGGAGGCCTGCGTGAAGCAGATGAGGGCCCCGGTGAGTTTATTGGAAAGGCTTTTGGCGGCTTCCACAAACGGGCCCACGGCCAGCGGGGTGGCCTCGTTGGGGCGGCCCCAGGTCCAGGCGCGCATGCGCTCGATGGCGGTGGCCTTGCCCACGTTCAGCAAAAACCGCCGGATTTCCTGCTGAAACAAAATGATGCTGGCCAGCACCCCCACACTCATGAATTGCCCCAGAATTTTGGTGAGCAGCTCCATGCCTGTGGCCTTCACCACTAAGTACAGCAGGTAGAACGATACCAGCCCCAGCGCCACATTCAGCGCCACCGAGCCGCGCAGCAGCTTATAAAGCTGGTACAGCAGCACCGTCACCAGCAACACGTCGGCCGCGTCAATCCAGCCGAAATGCAGAAAACTGATGGGAAAAGGGCCGTTCATGGGCAGTGGAAGGTAGGGGAAAGAAACAGCAACGGCTGTTTCAGCCAATGCCACTGGCCGCTAAAGGCCGTTGGCACGAGCGGGCAGTTGCACGCCGCCCTTCAAATTACGGCCTTTATTCCGCTTTTGGAAAGGTATGGGCGAATAAATCGATGGTTTGCCGGGCTTCGGCCACGTCGTGGGCCCGCAGCAACCGGGCTCCGCCCTGCAGCGCCACCATGTGCAGGGCGGTGGTCCCGTTGAGCGCCGCCTCGGGCCCCAGGCCCAACGGGCCGTATACGAGGCGCTTGCGCGAGAGGCCGGCCAGCAGCGGCAACCCTAGCATGTGCAGCTCGGGCAGGCGGCGCAGCAGCTCGTGGCTTTGGGCGGCGGTTTTGGCAAAGCCAAAGCCGGGGTCGAGCAGCACGTCGACCACGCCGGCCGCCCGCAACGCCGCCAGCCGGTCGCGGAAATAGCGCAGCAGCTCCAGCACAATGTCGCCGTCGTAGTCGGTGAGTTGGCTCATGGTTTGAGGCGTGCCGCGCAGGTGCATCAGCACGTAGGGCACGCGCAGGCGGCCCACGGTGGCAAACATGTCGGCATCGAGGGTGCCGCCGCCCACGTCGTTCACCAAGTCGGCTCCGGCCTGCACGGCGGCTTCGGCCACGCGGGCCCGGAAGGTATCGGCGGAGAGAAAGACGGCCGGAAATTCCCGGCGCAGGGCCGCAATGGCGGGCAGCAGGCGGCGGGTTTCCTCGGGCTCGGGAATATCATCGGCCCCCGGCCGGGTGCTGTAGGCGCCGAGGTCGAGCATGGCCGCACCGGCGGCGAGCATGGCTTCGGCGCGGGTGAGCAGGTCGCGTTCCGAGGCCACGCGGCTGCCGGCGAAGAACGAGTCGGGCGTGATATTCAGGATGCCCATTACCTGCGGCCGGCGCAGGTCGAGCAGGCGGCCGTGGGGGCTGAGCAGTGAATTGGTGAGTTGGTGAAATGGTGAGTTCACGCTTTTGGGTGGGGAAGGCGCGGGCATTGGATGGGAATTGGAAGCGACGAAAGCGCCAATATCCGCTCAATGGCCCGAACTTGCGGCGTGAGGGCCGCGACCTGACTCGCCATTTCACCACCTCACCACCTCACCTTTGACGACTCCCGACCACTACGACCTGCTGCTGGCCCGCTGCCGCACCCTGTTTCTGGCCAAAACCCACGACTACGGCACGGCCTGGCGCATTTTACGCCTGCCTTCGGTCACGGACCAGCTTTTCATCAAGGCCAACCGTATTCGCACCATCCAGGAAACCGGCGTGCAGCTCGTGGCCGATGACGTGAACGAGGAGTTCGTAGCCATCATCAACTACTGTCTCATTGCCCTAATGCAGCTGCACCTGCCCAAAGAGACCCCGCTCGACCTGGCCCCCGACGCCGTGGCCGACGCCTACGACCACGAAGCCGCCGAAAACCGCCGCCTGCTGCTGGCCAAAAACCACGACTACGGCGAAGCCTGGCGGCAAATGCGCGTGGCCAGCATCACGGATTTGATTCTGATGAAGCTGCACCGCGTGAAGCAGCTCGAAGACATTGGCGGCGCGGCCCTGGTGAGCGAAAGCGTGGAAGGCAGCTACCGCGACATGCTCAATTACGCCGTGTTTGCGCTGATTTTGCGCGGCGAGGGGTAACGTTTGGAAGCAAGGGCCAGAAGTTGGCTGGCACAGGCAACCGTGGGCGGGGGCGGCGCATCTTTCGGCCACACCTAAATTCCTTTCCTGATGAAACCCCTGCTGCTGCTGTTTCTGCTGTTGGAAGCGGCCCTCGCGGCCCCCGCCCAGAAACTCTCCCACGTCGATTCGCTGCTGCTGAATGCGCAAACAATCAGCCGGCAGAAAAATTACCCGGCCGCCATTCAGGCCTACCAGCGGGTGGTGGGCGAGCGCACGGCCTCGCCCCGCTACAAGGCGGTGAGCCTCTACAACATTGCCTGCTACTACGGGCTGCTGCACGACGCGCCCAACGCGCTGGCCAGCCTGCGCCAGGCCATCGAGGCGGGCTACGTGGATGCCAGCCACATCGCGGTCGATTCGGACCTGGAGCTGCTGCACGCCGACAAGCAGTGGCCCAAGCTGCTGGCCCGCGCCCGCCAGTTGGAGGAAAAAACCATCATCCGCCGGCCCGAAGATGCGAAGCTGGTAACTTCTGATATCGACCATTTCTGGACCGCCTACGCCGCCGTGCAGCGCGACACGGCCCACGCCGCCGCCATTTTCCGGCGCGAATATTTTGCCAAAGCCTCGGCGGGCTTGCAGGATTACGCCAAGCTCAAAATTGAAAGCGACCAGGACTTTGCCCGCACCATTCTGGGCCGGCCGCGCTACTACAATTCCATCCGGCCGACCACGCTGGCCATTGCCGCCGAAAAGCCGAAAATCGTGGCCGCGTTCCGGCGCTTCCAGGCGCTGTACCCGGCCCTGCGCTTCCAGAACGTGTATTTCGTGGTGGCCGGCTGGGTGTCGGGCGGCACCGTATCGGATGCCGGCCTGCTCATCGGGGCCGACCAGACGGCCAACGGCCCCGGCGTGAACACCGCCGAGCTGACCCTGCTGCAGCGCAACCGCTGCGAAGCCGTGACGGAAATGCCCTCGCTGATGGTACACGAACTGGTGCATCGCAACCAAGGCCCGCAGGATGGCACGCTGTTGAGCTACACTTTGAGCGAAGGCATGGCTGATTTCGTGGCTGAGCTCGTCACCGGCCGCATCACCAACGCCCGCCTGCACCCCTACGGCAACGCCCACGAAAAGGAATTGTGGGCTGATTTTCAAAAGGAAATGCTCGGCAAGGACTCGCGCAACTGGATAGCCAACGGCCCCCAGGAAACTCCCGAAAAGCCCTGCGACCTGGGCTACTACGTGGGCTACCGCATTGTGCAGGCCTACTACAACCAGGCCGCCGACAAAAAGCAGGCCCTGGCCGACATCCTCCACATTCGCAGCGCCCCGGATTTCCTGGCCCGCAGCGGCTACGCGGCGGCGCTGGCCCAGCGGTAGCCGGGCCGGCGGCCCTGGGTTGGTTGATTGGGCGGGCCGCCCGACCTTTAAGGCCAACCTTGCGCGGGGCTGGCGCGTTTTGCTCCCGGCTTACCTTTGCTCTCTATGTCCGTCCCCAACTCCATTGCCGCCGTTGCTCCCGCTTCTCATCCGTTGCGCACCCTCACGCGGGTGTGCTGGTTTTTGCTGGGCGCGCTGTTCATCTTCTCCGGCCTCATCAAGCTGAACGACCCGGTGGGCACGGCCTACAAGCTGGAGGAATACTTTGAAGTATTTGCCGCGTCGCTGCCGGCTCTGGGCGGGTTCTTCCTGTGGTTCAAGGGCATTGCCCGTACCATGTCCATCCTCATGAGCTCGGCCGAAGTCATTCTGGGGGCGGCGCTGCTGCTGCGCTGGCACCTGCGCATTGTGCTGTGGGCGCTGCTGGGGCTGCTGGTGTTTTTCACCTTCCTTACTTTCTATTCGGCCGCTTTCAACAAGGTGACGGACTGCGGCTGCTTCGGCGATTTCATCAAGCTAACGCCCTGGACCTCGTTTTTTAAGGACGTTTTTCTGCTGGTGCTGTGGGCCGTGGTGTTCACGCACCAACGGTTTTTGCGCCACTCGTTCGTGCAGGGCACGTTTGGAGTGATGACCATGACGTTTGTGACGGCCATTGCCGTGGGCATTGGCGTGCGGGCGCTGGGCCACTTGCCGTATTTTGACTTCCTGCCCTACAAAGTGGGCAACAACATTGGCCAGCTGATGAAGGCCCGTGCCCCGATGCGTTACCAGTACACCATGGAAAAAGGCGGCAAAACCGAGGATTTTACTACCTACCCCGACTCGACCTGGACCTATAAAAGCATGACGACCCTCAACCCCGAGGACGGCCCTAAAATCACCGATTTTAAGGTCTGGAATGACGAGGGCGACTACACCCCCGAGCTGCTGCGCGGCAACAAGCTGGTGCTCATCATTCAGGATGTGGACAAGGCCGACCGCGACCGTTACGCCCTCATCAACAAGCTGCTGGACGATGCAAAGGCTTCGCGCCGGGGCATCACGCCGCTGGTCATCACCAGCAGCAGCCCGGCCGAATTCGACGTGTTCCGCCACACCGCCAATCTGGCTGTGCCCTTCTACTACGCCGACGCCACCGTGCTCAAGTCCATTATCCGCTCCAACCCCGGCTTCCTGTTGCTGAAGGACGGCGTAGTGAAAGGCAAATACCACTACCACGATATTCCGAGCATCGGGAAAGTGGAGGAGAAGCTGCAGTAGAAAATAGGGTGTGAGGGTAGGAGGGCACCCGTCATGCCG
>JALYUH010000212.1 GCA_030853985.1 Bacteroidota bacterium
ATGCGGGGGCCAGGGCATCGTCGGCCACGCGGGCTTGCAGGCGGGCGCGCAGCTCGGCCAGGGCGTGGTCGGTGGTGGCGGCGTCGCTCATCGAAAAGCCCTCCAGCAGCTCGGCGCACCGCTCGCAATCCAGGCTGTGGGCCTCCAGGCGGTGCTCGTCGGCCGGGCTCAGGGTGCCGGCCGCGTAGGCGCGCAGCTCCGCCGTGGCCGGGTGGGGGCCGGGGGCGGGCAACGGAGCAAAGGGCGAATCAGCGGGCAACATGGAGCGGTGGGTTTTCGGACGCGGGCAGCGGGTAGTGCGAAGGAGCGGTGGGTTTTTCGGGTGGTTCGAGCTGGCGGCGTAGCATGCGCTTGCCGTTTTGCAGGTGGCTGCGTACCAGGTTCAGGTCGAGGCCGGTATCAGCGGCGATTTCGCGGTAGCTTTTCTTTTCGAGGTAAAATAATTCGAGGCAGCGGCGTTGGGCCGGGGGCAGTTGCGCCATGGCCGCTTCTACGGTTTGCAGGCGCTGCTCGGCTTCTTCGGCCTCCTCCGCCACGGCGATTTCATCTGGCAGATGCCGGGCGGCGGCCAATTCCACATCGGCCGCGTCGGGAAAGCTAAGAATGAGCGGCCCGGCGCTGGGACCGGCGCGCTTGCGGGCGCGCAGCTGCATCAGGCAGTGGTTACGGGCGGTGGTGTGCAGCCAGGCCGGGAAATTGTCGGGCGCGTGGGTGCGCAGCACTTTCACCAGGTGCTCAAATAGTTGCATGACGGCATCCTGGGCGTCTTCGTCGGGCGGGGCCAGGTAGCGGCGGCACACGGCAAAGGCCTCGGGCAGGTAGCGGTCGTAGAGGCGGCCAAGGTCGGCCACGTCGCCGTGCGCGCGGTAGCGGGCCAGCAGCTCCTGGTCGGAGAGCGGCGGGGCAGCAGCGGCGGGCGGGCGGCGGAAGAACATAGTGCCGGGAAGTTAGGGCCGGGCGGCGGCATTTCGGCCGCGCGGCGCGGCCAGGGCACCCGTCCGTTGCAACCAAAAAGGCCCCACTGCGATAACAGTGAGGCCTTTTGCTAATGAATAAACGATAATTGACCACCTAATGAAGCCACGCAAATCGGAAAATAATCGGGCCGATAATCGACCATAGTAGCCCGTTGGGGCGATAAATTCGCTTAGAAGGCGTAGCTCAGGCCCACTTTGGCCACGCGGTTGTAGGCCCGGAAGCGGTTGCCCGAATCGAGCGAGGTGAAGCCGTAGTCGTAGCCGGCATTCAGGCCGAAGCCGTTGTCGAACTGGTAGCCCAGGCCCCCTACGGCAGCAAAATCGACCTTGCGCAGCTGGCTCGACACGTCGAAATCCTGCTTGTAGGCCGAGAAGCCAAGCACGCTGGCCTCGACGCGAGCCTTACCGCTCACCAGGAACGAGGCCTGCGGGCCGGCGTAGAGGTAGAAGCCCGGCGTGAGGTACACTTTGGCCAGCACCGGCACATCGATATAAGCCAGGCGGGCGGTGCCAGTCACGTTGGCATTCAGAAAATCGAGGGCCGGGAAGGGAAGCGTGCCTTTCAGCACCACGCCTTTCTCAGCGTAGGTAATGCCGGGCTCGATGGCGAAGCCGGGCGCAATCGGCAGCGTGGCAAACACGCCGGCATAAAAGCCCGGGCGCAGCTGCTTGCTAATGGCTCCGTCGGGAGCGTAGCCGGCTAGGTTGGTAAAGCTCTGCACGGCATCGCCCTGCAAATCAGCCACGTTCAGGCCAGCTCGGAAGCCGAAGCGCACGCCGCTGCTCGTGCTGCTCATGGACGACGAATAAGTGGACTGCTGGGCCGGGCCGGCAGCGCGGCGGGTCGGCGGTGCGCCCATGGGCCGGGCCGAAGGCGCGGCTTTGGGGTTGCCGTAGGCATCGCGGGCGCCTTGGGCCGAGGCGGTGGAGCATGCCGCGGAAACGAACAGGCAAGCCACGGCCAGGCCGCCCGAAAGGCGTGAGATTTTCATAACCAAGAATGGTTGGATGGAGTGAAAGAAGCTGGCCGAAGCCGTGCGATAAGGAGCAACGGGGGAAGGGCGATGCAAGGACGTATTGCAAAACCGTGCCAAAACAGTCCCGTCCCGGCCCCTGCCCGGCCGCCTTTTTTCCGGTGGGTAGACTAACCCGCCCGGTTTGCAGACGAAACCGGGACAGGCATCGACCAGCCAAGCGCAAAAAAAGCCGGGCCGCCCCTGTTGGGCAGCCCGGCTTTGCAACCGTGGAAAGTGGAAGGAAGGAAGTGGAGATTGCCAGCAACATCCACGTTGCCAATAAAGGAGCCGCCCACGGTGCCAAGCGCGTTGTTGGCGGTTGGCCCATAGTAGCGCGGCCCGTACGACTCGGCCGCTACCACGCACCCGCCGCCGGGCTTGGGGCCCAGCCCGGCGGTCCCAATCGCACCGCTGCGCCCCTCGAAACCACTCTAGGAGCGAAAGGGTAAAGAAGCGTCTCATTAGGAATCAGGAATTGGAAATAAGTTTCGGCCGGCCGGAGCGCGGCACCGCGTAGCAATAGCCCAGACCAGCGCCGCCCCGAAAAGGCTGCTCTGTAGCGCGAATTTTTAGTTCGCGGCCCCGCGCCGCCCCACGGTATCTGATGGCGTGAGGGCGCGAACCAAAAGTTCGCGCTACTCCCCCGGCTGGTAGCGGTTCAGCAGGCGCAGCAGCACCCCGTTGGTCCACCCGAAGCCGTCCTGCAAGGGGTACTCGCCGCCGCCGGCGGGGCGGTTCACGTTCAGCACGTCGTACTTCTCCAGCAGCTTGCCGGTTTGGGCAAATACGCGGCGGTTCAGGCGCACCCAGCGGTTAATAATGGTGTCGGTCAGCGTTGGGTACCCGTAGCGCGTGAGGCCTTCCACAGCCAGGTATTGCAGCGGGGCCCAGCCGTTGGGCGCGTCCCACTGCTGGCCGGTGCGGCCGAGCGTGGTCACCAGGCCGCCGGGCTTGAGGAAGCTGGCGCGCAGGCCCTCGGCTACTTTGCCCGCCTGCTCGGGGGTGGCCAGCCCAAACGCCAGCGGAAACACGCCCGCTAGGCTGCGCACCCGGGAGCGTTGGCGCGTGCGCCAGTTGTAGTCCTGAAACCAGTTGGCTTTCGGGTCCCAGCTCAGAGCCAGCAGGGCGGCTTTGCGCTGGCCGGCTACGCGGGCGGCCTGAGCCAGAGTCAACTCTAGGTTGTAGAGCAGGCAGTTGAGGTCGACGGGGATAATATCGGTGGTTTGAATGGTGGGCAGCCCACCCCCGGGCTTGAACCAGCGGGTGCTGAAATC
>JALYUH010000219.1 GCA_030853985.1 Bacteroidota bacterium
GGGATATTCTCACCGCAGCTTCTCCTTCAGCAGTTCCATCTCCACTGCCGGCGCAATACGCTCGTACAGAATATTATACGCCGCCTCGGTAATCGGCATGTTCACCTTGAGCTTCTTATTGAGCTCGTGAATGGACTTGACGGCGAAGTAGCCCTCGGCCACCATGTTCATTTCCAGCTGGGCCGACTTTACGGAGTAGCCGCGGCCCACCATATTGCCAAACGTGCGGTTGCGCGAAAACTGCGAGTAGGCCGTCACCAGCAAATCGCCGAGGTAGGCCGAGGCCGATAGGTCGCGCGGCTGCGGGTTGATGGCCTGCAAAAACCGGCGGATTTCCTGCACCGCATTGCTCACCAGCACGGCCAGGAAGTTGTCGCCGTAGCCCACGCCGTGGGCAATGCCGCCGGTGAGAGCGATGATATTCTTCATCACGGCGCAGTATTCGATGCCGTCGAGGTCCTGGGCGGGGTGGGCGCGCACGTAGCGGTTGCGCAACAGCGCCGAAAAGTCCTCGGCCAGGGCCGCGTCGGGCGAGCCGATGGTGAGGTAGCTCTGCTTTTCAAGGGCCACTTCCTCGGCGTGGCAGGGGCCGGCAATCACGCCCAGGCGGGTGTGCGGCAGCCGGAACCGCTCGGCCACGTAGTCGGTCACGAGCTGGTTCTTGCCCGGAATCATGCCCTTGATGGCCGACACCACGCGCTTGTGCTTCAGCGCGTCGCGGTCGAGCTTGTCGAGCACGGGCTGCACGTAGGCGGCGGGCACGGCCAGCACCAGCCAGTCGGCCTCCTCCACGGCGTCGTCGAGGTCGGTGGTGGGGTGCACGCGGTTCAGGTCGAACTGCACAGCCGAGAGATAGCGCGGGTTGTGGCGGGTGCGCAGCAGGTGCTGCACGTCGTCTTTCGAGCGCAGCCACCAGTCGATGCGCGCGCCGTTTTCGCTCAGGATTTTAACGAGGGCAGTGGCCCAGGAGCCGCCGCCGAGCATGGCAATTTTTTCCAAGTGGAAGAGAGTTGGGATGGGAAGTAGAACCGCAAATAACGACAAACTCCCCGTCGGAGGCCGGCGGGGAGTTTGCGAAGCGGGTTACTTGGCCGCGCCGGGGTCTTCCTTCAGCGCTTCCTTGTTCAGCGTTTTCAGGTCCTTGATATCGACCAGCGCGCCGTCTTTCAGCGTCTTGGCCACGGCGCGGAACGGGCCGCTCACCACGGTCGCGCCGGCCGGCACGCCGCTCAGCACCTCAATGTTCTGAAAGTCGCTGATGCCGGTTTTCACGGGCGTCAGCACGGCCTTGCCATCTTTCACCACAAACACCACTTCCTGAATCTCGATTTTCTGCGGCTTGGCATCGTCCACGACCGTGGCCGTGCCGTTGGCGCGCCCGCCCCCCCCGCGCGAACCGCCGTTGTCGTCCTTGGCGGCGGCCGAGTCCGAGCGGGTCGTCACGGCGGCCAGCGGCACGCTCAGCACGCCCGGCTTGCGCTCGGTGATGATGTCGACCGAGGCCGTCATGCCGGGCCGGAAGGGCACCAACGTTTTGCCGCGCACATTGCGCAGCAAATGCTGGTAGCTTTCCGGAATCAGGCGAATGCGCACCTCGAACTCCGTCACGGCTTCGGCCGTAAGGGCATCTTTGGCCGTGTTGGCGATGTTGGTAACCAGGCCTTTGAACTTCTCGTTGCGGCTCGTGTAGGCGTCCACTTCCACTTCCACCGAGTCGCCGAGGCTCACGTTGTTCACGTCGTTCTCGTTCACGTTCACGCGCACCTCCATGTTGTTGAGGTTGGCAATGCGCATGATTTCGGTGCCCGCCATTTGGGTAGTGCCCACCACGCGCTCGCCTTTTTTCACGTTCAGCTTGCTCACGGTGCCGCTCACGGGGGCGTAAATCGTGGTTTTGTTGAGGTTTTTACGGGCTTCCTCCAGCGAGGCCGAGGCGGCGCTCACGGTGCTTTGCGAGGCACGAATCTGCTGGCGGGCGCTGTTGATTTCCTCCTGCGAAGCGTTGTAAGCCGCCTGGCTGGCCTCGTAGTCGGCCTGCGAAATCACCTTCTGCTTGTACAGCGAGGCGTTGCGGCGGTAAGTCAGCTCGGTTTGCTTGGCCGAGGCCATGAGCTGCTGGAGGCGGGCCTGGGCCTGGCCCACGTTGGCACGCTGGGTGCCCACCTGGGCGCTCTGCACGTTCACCTGGGCCTGGTAGTTGTCGGGCCGAATGCGCAGCAGCAGCTGGCCCTTGCGCACCGAATCGCCTTCCTGCACGTACAATTCGATGATTTCACCCGATACGTCGGGCGAGATTTTTACTTCGGTTTCGGGCTGCACCTTGCCTGAGGCGCTCACCTTCTCCACAATATTAGTAGGGCCGGCCTTGGCCACCAGCACTTCCACGCCGGTGGCTTTGCCCACCCAGCCTTGCTTTTTGGCCACGGTGTAGCCCACTATCAGCACCAGCACCAGGCCAATCAGAATGAACAGTAAACGGTTGTTTTTCATAATGTTTCATTTAACATTTATCAATTAACATTTAACAGCCGTTCGACTTGACCAAAGAAAAGTGCGGCAACCGCTGGCCTGTTAAATGATAAATGTTAATTGTTAAATGATTAAAGAGAAAGTGGCTTGCCCTGGTAAAAGTCGAGCACCTTGTAGCGGAAGAAAAATTCGTATTTGGCCTGAATCATATCCGACTCGGCGGCGGTGAGGTTGTTGCGGGCGATGTTGAAATCGGTGCCGTTCAGCAGGCCGTTGTTGAAGCGGATTTCGGCATTGCGGAAGGCCAGCGTGAGGGCCTCCACCTGGCGGGAACTTGCGGCGTACCGGCGTTGGGCGGCCAGGGCATCGGCGTAGCTTTGCTGGATGGTCTGGCGCAGCTGCAGCTTCACCTGCTCGGAACGTAGCGACGCCTGCTGCACGTTAATTTGGGCGCGCTGCACGCCCACCCGCGTCTGCAAACCGTTGAGGATGGGCACGTTCAGGCTGAACTGCACGAACTCACCCCGGTTGTCGGACAGCTGGTTAAAGAAGTTATACGGCAGCGTCGTAACGGTAGCCTGGGGCGAGAGCAGCACGTAGGGCGAGGTGGAATAGCCGCCCGGCGCGGTTGGGTTCACTTGCAGCACGGGCACCGCCACCGGGTCGCCCACGGTGCGCACCGCCTGGGTCCGCACCGACGAAAAACCGGTTTGCACGCCCCCCGCCACGGTCAGGCGCGGGTAGTAGCTGCCGCGCGCGATGTCGAGGCCGCGCTGGGCGCTGGTCACGCGCAGGTCGGCGGCCTTGATTTCGGGCTGGCGCTGGCGGGCAATCTCGAAAGTCGCGTTGGGGTCGAGCGCATCGGCGGCCGGGGCCAGCGTGGATGGGTCGGGCAGCGTGGGCGCTACCACCGCAAAGCGGCTGGCCGTGGCGGGGTCTAGGTTCAGGAGCTGCACCAGCGAAAGCTGGGCCAGGGCCAACTGGTTCTGGGCCGTGACGAGCGTGCGCTCCTCGCCGGCCAGCTGGGCACGGCTGTCGAGCAGGTTGCCCTCGGCCACGGCCCCGGCCTTCAGCAGCTTTTCGCTGCGCGAAACCTGAGCCTGCGTGGTGCTCAGGCGTGCCTCGGAGGCCCGAATGAGCTCCTGCGCCAGCAGCAGCTGCAAAAACGACGAGGCCACGTTCAGCGACAGGTCGTTGCGGGATTTCTCCACGTCGAAGCGCGTGGCCTCGGCTTCCAGCACGCCCTGCTTGATGGTGTTGCGCAGCTGAAAGCCCGCAAACAGCGTGGCCTGGCCTTGCAGCGAGAAGTTGTTCGAGCGCACGTTCAGCTGCTGGAACTGGTTGGTGAAAGGGTCGCGGTTGGTGCCAAAGTTGAAGCCCTGCGTGCCGTTCAGGCCCAGCGTGGGCAGCAGCGCGGCCCGGTTCAGGCGCACGCTGGCCAGCTGCTGCTGGGCATTCAGGTCACTGGCCTGCACCGTCAGGTTGTGGGCCAGGGCGTAGTCGACGGCGGTTTGCAGCGTCC
>JALYUH010000053.1 GCA_030853985.1 Bacteroidota bacterium
CCCTTGACCTGGCCGTGTGCGCCGCCGTGGTTTCTTCGTTGAATGACGTGCCTATTCCCGGCCACGTATGCCTGGCCGCTGAAGTAGGACTGAGCGGTGAAATCCGGGCCGTCACGCGCCTCGACCAACGCCTGGCCGAGGCCGAGAAGCTGGGCTTCCGGGAGATGTACGTGTCGCAGTTCAACGGTAAAAATCTGGATTTAAACCGCTCCGGAATGAAAACCTACGCCGTGGGCCGGCTCGATGAGGTGCTGGACGGCCTGTTTAGCTAACGCCCTGATAGATGCGATAAGCCAATGGGTGTGAGTACGACGCGGCCCCGTAACTAAAGCTTGGGGTGACGGGTTAAAAAAAAGTATGGGGCTGATTTGGATTTTATAAATCAAAAAGCCGTATCTTCGGAGTGATAATAGGCTTTTACCGCGAATTTTATCAGGCCGACTGGTAATTCTCCCCTTCATAATATCGTTGGCCTCGCCAACCGCTCGTATTCCGTGTTATGACCGCATTATTCACCACCTACGTTCAGCGGGTACTAGTGGTGGCACTGGTGGCCTTGCCCGTGCTGGGCTACGGCCAGCACACGCGCCATCCGGCCAAGCACACTACCCGGTCATCATCAGCCAGAACGCATAGGCCGACGGTTAAGGCCTCCAAGCCCACAGATACGCCAGTAGGAGTTGCGCCGACGGTTGATAGCCCCGCCGCCACTGCGGTGCCGGTGGTGCCCACGCCCGCCCCGGTAAAAACGGCAGTGGCTCCGGCACCCAGGCCAATGGCCAAGCCCGCGCCGGCCCCCGAGCCAACCGGCAAAGCGTTCCTGATTGGTCGCATTAGCGGTTCGACCAACGACTCAGTGGCCGTGTCGCTGCGCGAAAACCCCCTCGACCCCAAGGACAAGCTGATTCGGGTGCCGGTGAATGAGAAAGGTGAATTTAAGTTCTCGATTCCGTTGTATGGGCCTACCAAGGCCGATTTGGTGTACGGCGACGACGTGGCCCCGCTGTTCCTCGATGCGGGCACCGACCTGGATTTGCGCTTCAAGGGCAACGATATGTCGACCACCCTCAAGTTCAAGGCCAACGACGTGCCCACCGGCCTCAGCACCAAGCTGCGCAACGGCAGCAACCTGAACGAGCAGCAGCGCCACCGCCAGCAGGCCGCCAACGCCAACAACTACCTCTCGGAATTTGATGCGCAGTTTGTGGAAAACGACGGTTTTCAAGTGCTGCCCGACAACATTCAGCTCTACGAAGCGCCGTTCATTTCCTTTCTGGAGTACCGCCGCAAGCACGAGCTGGAGTTTCTGGAAGACCACGCGGCCAAGCAGTCGTTCACCCAGGAATTTTATAACTACGCCCACGCCGAGGTGGTGTACTCGTACGCCAACGATAAGCTGACTTTTCAGGACCTGCGTGAGCAGGTGGTGAACACCGAAGGCCGCCTGAAAATGGCCCCCGACTACTACACTTTCTTGCGCGAGCCCGGCATTCTAAACGAGCCCAACGCCGCCCAGAGCGAGCTGTACCACGAATTTCTGCTCAACTACGTGCACTTTGCCGTGGCCCAGGACAAACACCAGCGCGCCGACCCCGACTTTTACCCCGCCTGCTACGCGCTGGCCGTGAAGAAGCTCGGCGGCCCCACCCGCGCCATCATTCTGGGCCGAATTCTCCAGGAGTCATTTCGGTTTGGGCACGTGAAGCAGTCGGCCGCCATGCTGGCCGACTTCCGCAATTATGACGCGCGCAATACGTACTACCCCACGCTGCTCACCGATTTCGACCGGCACAAAGACTTTGCCATCGGCGCGCCGGCTCCCGATTTCAAGCTCACCTCAGCCACGGGCGATACCGTGCACCTGCACGACTTCGCCGGCAAGCTGGTGTATCTGAATTTCTGGAAATCGACCAACGGCCTGTGCCTGCGCGATTTGGCCTATGCCCAGGAGCTGATGCGCAAGTTTGAGGGCAAGAACATTGTGTTCGTGAACGTGGCGCTGGACGAGAACGAGCAGGCCTGGAAGTCGCTCGTCAACATCAAGAAGCTGCCCGGCGTACAGGTGCGCGTGCCTGGCGGCGGCCTGCGCTCGGCCACGGCCCACGCCTATGCCTTGCAGGAAGTGCCCTCGTACTTTTTGGTGGGTGAGGACGGTACCTTCCTCAATACCAAGCCCAAACGCCTGAGCAGCCGCGCGGCGGTGGACGAAATCAATCAGTCGTTTGGCAAAGCCAGCACGTACACCAGCGCGATTGAATTTGCGCCGGCCACCAAGAAATAACCGGCCCCGGTAACCGAAGTAGCGCGAACTTTGTAGTTCGCGTCCCCGCCCACTAAGAGTGGCGCCCGGACGCGAACTACAGCGTTCGCGCTACTGCTTTTCAGCCCTCCCTCATGCCGCTACCCTTCGCCGATACCCGCAACCTGCTCGCCAAAGCCACCCCGCTACGGGTCTGGAACACGCTGGAAGTGGTGGGTTCCTACATCCTGAGCAAGCTCACGGGCAAGGCGCGGCTGCGCGGCCTGCCCATGGCGCTTAGCTTCGAGCCCACCACGAGCTGCAACCTGCGCTGCCCGGAGTGCCCCAGCGGCCTGCGCTCGTTTACGAGGCCCACGGGCATGTTGCAGGGCGACTTGTTCAAGCGCACGATTGACGAAGTAGCCAGCCGGCTGTGGTACCTGATTTTCTATTTTCAGGGGGAGCCCTACCTGCACCCGCAGTTCCTGGAGTTGGTGAAGTATGCCTCGGACAAGGGCATTTACACCGCCACCAGCACCAACGCCCACTACCTGAACGACCAGAACGCGCGCAAAACCGTGGAAAGCGGCCTCGACCGCCTCATCATATCGTTGGATGGCACCACGCAGGACGTGTACCAACAGTATCGCGTGGGCGGCAAGCTGGAGAAGGTGCTCGAAGGCACCCGTAACGTGGTGAAATGGCGCAAAGAGCTGAAAGCAAGCACGCCACGCATCATCTTCCAGTTTCTGGTGGTGCGGCCCAACGAGCACCAGATTGACGATGCCAAGCAACTGGCCGAGGCGCTTGGCGTGGACGACGTGTGGTTCAAAACCGCTCAGATTTACGACCATGCCAACGGCTCGCCGCTCATTCCGACCATCGACTACTACTCGCGCTATGCGAACAACGGCGACAATACCTGGAGCCTGAAAAATAAGCTGGTCGACCATTGCTGGAAAATGTGGCACTCCTGCGTCATCACCTGGGACGGCTTGGTGGTGCCCTGCTGCTTCGACAAAGACGCCGAATACCGCCAGGGCGACCTCAAAACCGAAACCTTCCGCCAGCTCTGGCGCGGCCCCAAGTACCAGCGCTTCCGCAGCAGCCTGCTCAAAGGCCGCGACCAGATTGAGATGTGCCGCAACTGCTCGGAAGGCACCAAAGTGTGGGGATAAGTATCAATGAGCAATTATCGATGAGCAATGAACAATGGGGCGCTTCAGGTTGAATGGCTCAATGTTCACGGCTCATTAATACTTGTTCTTCCCGCTCCTGCGCTACGACCAGGAAGCCGTAGCCGAAGATGAACAGGTTGAGGCCGATTTGCAGGCTGAGCATGTCGGCCGTGAGCATGACGGTGGCCTGCACCACAATGAAGAACAGCACGGCCGGGTTGCGCCGGGTGGCGCGATGCAGCAGCGGCCCGAACAGCACGGCCAGCCACAAGGCCAGGCCGATTATGCCGCCGCCGAGCAAGGCTTCAAGGTACTGGTTATGCACGTCGACGCGGTTGGCGGGGCGCAGGCCAAAATCCTTCCATTGGTACTGGGCCTGCATGGCCACGTGGGTATCGGCCGGGGCTACGCCCAGCAGCCAGTGCTGGCCCACGATGGCCCCGGCGGTTTCGATGGCGGCCAGGCGCTGGGCCAGCGAGTAGTTGTTGATATCGTGCTCCCGGGTGTACTGCTGCACGTCCCACACCGTGCCTTGGGTGCGTTGCCGCACCGATTCGAGCGACTGGTAGGCCACCCACGGGGCCAGGCCCAGCAGCAGCAGCAGCCCCAGGCCCAGCAGCATGTGGCGGCGGGCCAGCAGCCATGTCACGTAGGCTAGCAGGCCCGCGTAAAGGGCCAGCAGCCCCGTGCGATATGCCAGGATGTGCAGCGTGAGGGCGGCCGCCACCGCTGCCGCCAACAGGGCCGCACGCAGCACGGGGCCCGCCAGCTTGGTGCGGCGCAGCAGCAGCCCCCAGAAAAAAGCCAGCGCCAGCATCACCCCAAACGGCACGTGGAAAATGCGCGTGACTGCCTGAATATTCTGCCCGATGTGAATGGCGGCGTTGGCCTCGGCCGGGTGCAGTAGGTAGCGGCCCAGCGTGGCCAGCCCCACGGCCGCCGTGCCCAACACGAACAGGCTGCCCACCGCCAAGCGCTGCCCGCGGCTAAGCGGCACGGCCAGCGTGAAAGCCAGCGGCACTGCCAGCCACGGCAGGCTGCGGAATACCTCGTGTTGCCACACAGGTAATTCGCTGGTGTACAGCCAGCTAAGTAGTAGAAAAGCCACTAATGCCGCTGCCCACTTGGCCGCGCCATTGCGGTAGTAGTGGGGCAGGTCGCGCCGCAGGTGCGGGTTGGCCAGGACGGCCACCGCGCCCACTACCGGGGCCAGCGCCACCAGCGAGCGCGCCGCCAGCAGGCCCACCACGCCGGCCACGGCCGCCAGCCAAAGCAAGTGCTGCGAGAGCCGGCCCGAAGTGTAGTAAGACGCGAAAAACGGCACGGCGGGCGGTGGCTTAGGTGCGGTCGGTTTCGAGGTTGAGCTTGCCGGTGAGCTCGGCCACGGCTTCCGAAGTTTCGGCGCGCTTCTCGTACTCCACGATGAGGTGGCCGCCGGTGAGCACATTCAGGCTGCCGTTGAGGCGCGCCAGCTCGGCGTATACTTCGGGCCGGCGGGCCGAGGGCGTGCCGCGGCGCAGGCCCCGGCGGCGGGCCACGCCGCCGAGCAGCCGCATCCAGGGATAATAAAAGGGCAGCAGAAACAACGAGGTGTAATTGACGCGGCTCGGGTGTACTTCCGTGATGCGCAAGCCCGAGAGCGCCGCCAGCGCCCGCTGCCGCGTGAGGTTGGCGAAGAAAATGTGGCCCAGGTACACGTCGTGAATGTTATGGGCGCGGTCCGCCGCCCAGATGGAATCCACCTCGTTGGGCGGCATCAGCTTGTAGGCCTCGCTTTCGAGCAGCAGGTAGCTAAGGCGGGTGCGCAGGTTGGAATAGTTGGGCGTGGTGATGATGGCCCGGCCGCCCGGCCGCAGCACCCGGTTCAACTCCTGAAACAAGTGCAGCTGGTTGGGCATGTGCTCGATGCCTTCCTGGCAAATCACCACGTCGAAGCTGGCATCGGCGAAGGGCATTTTGTCGTTCAGGTTGGCCTTCACGCACGGAATGTCGGGGTAGCGGAAGAACTCGGGGTAGAGGTCGGAAGCCGTCACGTTGGCCCCCAGCTCCTTGAGCAGGTGCGCGGTTTCGCCGTTGCCGGCGGGCACGTCCAGCATGTCTTTGCCCACCCACTCGGCGGCGCGGCGGCGCAGCATGGCCGTCAGCAGGTCCTTAATGTCGTTGCTGCCCGAAAAGGCCGGGGGCGAAAGGCGAATCATAAGCGGCCGAAAAAGAA
>JALYUH010000243.1 GCA_030853985.1 Bacteroidota bacterium
ACGTGCTGGCCAGCGCCGCCGATGGCTACCAGGCCGTGTTCGCCTTGGCCGAGCTCGACCCCTCCTTTGCTACCCGCCCCGTGCTACTGGCCGACCGCTGCGACGGCCAACCGCTGCCCGCTACCGCCGGGCCCTACCAAATCATCGTGCCCGACGAGAAAAAAATGGGCCGCTGCGTGCGTCAGGTGCGGGCCCTGCGTGTGCAAGCCGTGCAGCCCTGATTGCGGGTTGGCTTTCCGTCATTCTCCTGCCTATTTCCTGTTCCAATATGTTGCCACGCCTACTAAAGGGCGCGCGGTTTGCGCTGCTGCCCGCCGGGCTCATTCCCGCTTTTACGGCCCAGGCCCAAACGCCCGTCCCGGCCGATACGACCCGCAAGAAAGTTGATTTGGAGGAAGTCGTGGTATCGGCTTCGCGGGTGGAGGAGAGCTTCTTACAGTCGCCGGTGACGGTGGAAAAGCTCAATGCCCGCGCCATTCGGCTCACGCCCGCGCCGTCGTTTTTTGATGCCATCGAACACCTCAAGGGCGTGCAGGTGATAACGCCCAGCCTGGCCTTCAAAGTCATCAATGCCCGGGGCTTCACCAACACCACCAATGTGCGCTTCGCCCAGCTCGTAGACGGCGTGGACAACCAGGCCCCGCACATCGGCGGGCCGATTGGCAACGTGCTCGGGCCGACGGACTTGGACATTATGTCGGTGGAAATTGTGCCCGGCACGGCGGCTGCGCTCTACGGGCTGAACGCCATCAACGGTCTGGCCAATTTCCAGACCCGCAACCCTTTCAACTCGGAAGGGCTAAGCGTGCAGCAGAAAACCGGGGTCAACCACGTGGCCGACGCTGGCACGGGGGCCCGGCTGTTCTCCGAAACCACGTTGCGCTACGCCAGGGTACTGAGTCCCAAATTCGCCTTTAAGGTGAATGGTAGCTACTTGCGCGGCTACGACTGGGTGGCCCGCGACCAGACCGACATCAACCCCAACGGCAACGCCAGCACCGGCCTGTTTGGGGCCGACAACCCGGCGCGCGACCCGGTGAACAGCTACGGCAACGAGTCGTCGGACCGCCGCAGCATTACGCTGGGCGGCAAAAGCTACTCGGTGGCCCGCACCGGCTACAACGAGCCGGATTTGGTCGATTATCAGTTGAAAACGCTGAAGGGCGACGTGGCGCTGCACTACCGTTTCCGGCCCGGCACCGAGCTGGCCTACACCTACCGCGTGGCCAGCTTCGACAACGTGTACCAGCGCTCGAACCGCTTCCAGCTGCAAGGCTACCTCTTGCAGCAGCACGCCCTCACCCTCAGCACGCCCGTGGTGCAGGCCCGCGCCTACTTCACCCAGGAAAACACCGGCCGCAGCTACAACCTGCGCTCGATGGGCGAAAACCTCGACCGCAGCTACAAGCCCGATGCGCAGTGGTACAGCGATTTCAGCAGCGCCTGGAACACGGCTACGGCCGGCGGCCAGCCCCTGCCCCAGGCGCTGGCCACCGCCCGCACCACCGCCGATGCCGGCCGCCTGCAACCCGGCACGCCCGCCTTCAACCAGCGCTTGGGCGAGTTGCAGGACGTGAATAACTGGGACGTGGGCGCGGCCCTGCGCGTGCGCGCCGCCCTGGCCCACGCCGAGGCCCAGCTGAACCTGGCCGAAGCCCTGCGCCGCGGCGGCCACGCCTTGCCCACCCGCCTCGACCTGCTGGCCGGGGCCGACCATCGCACTTACATCGTGGTGCCCGACGGCAACTATTTTATTAATCCCAACCCCGGCCAGGACCCGCTCGCCGATAACCTGACGTACTCGAAAACGGGCGGTTTCGTGCAGGCGGGTGGCCGGTTTTTCGGCGAGAAGCTGCGCCTGACGGCCACGCTGCGGGCCGATAAAAATGACTACTTCGACCTGAAACTCAACCCGCGCTTTACGGCTGTGCTCTCGCCTACGCCGCGCCAGAACTTCCGACTCAGCGGGCAGAGCGGCTACCGCTTTCCGAGCTTGTTCGAGGGCTTCTCGAACGTGAACAGCGGGCAGGTGAAGCGCATTGGCGGGCTGCGGGTGATGTCGGACGGC
>JALYUH010000257.1 GCA_030853985.1 Bacteroidota bacterium
GCTGCGGTGCGTCGTTTAAAACATCCTGCTTTTACCCATTTCCTTTACCTTTTTCGCAAATTTCATTGCGTAAAATGTCCTTTCGATTGCAGGATTGCATATGCTTGCCGAACACCTGCTACCGGCCCACCACCGGCAGCACGGCCACGCTCTCGTGCCCGGCGGCATCCACACTCACCACGCCGAAAATGAAGTTGTCCTTGCTGATGGGGAAATCGGCCGTGAGGCCCGCCACGGGGAAGCGCTGCTGCCACTGCGAGGCGCTGGTTTCGCGCACCAGCACCACATAGCCGCTGGGCTTGGGGCCGGCCGCCGGGGCCTGCCAGCGCAGCTCGGTGCGGTTGGTGAGGTTGGCGGTGAGCACTTCGACTTTGGCGGGGGCGGCGGGGGCCAGGGCCAGGCTGGCCATGGTGGCGAGGTTGATGCCGGCGTTGCGGCGCAGGTAGGCAAAATCCACGCCCTCGGTTACGTCGCCGTAGGCGCGGCTTTTCTCGGTGCGCAGGTCCTGGTGCTGGTGGGTGTAATCCTCGTTCATTTCGGTGAAGCGGACGGCGGCGAAGCCCTGCTGGTTGAAGGGCGTGTGGTCGCCACCGCGCAGGAACCGGTCGGGGCGGTACTCCAGGGCTACTTTGTGGCCCCGGCCGTAGAGCTGCGCGGTGCGCTGAATGTAGCGGGCGAGCTGGCGGCTGGGCGCGTCGTTCTCGGCGCTGAGCTGGCGGCGGGTGCGGGCCTGCTCGGGCGTTTCGTTGGCCGGCACGCCCTCGCTGAATACGCGCACCTGCGTGGCGTCATTGATGATGGGGTCGAAGCCGTGGGAGTTGCCCACGATGTCGTTGTTGAGCATCGCAATCAGGTTCCAGCCTTCTTTTTTGGCCCGCTCAGCCAGGTGGCTCGAGCCGTAGAGGCCCTGCTCTTCGCCCTGCACGGCCACGAATTTGAGGGTGCAGGGAAATTTCTGGCCGGCCAGCACGCGGGCCAACTCCATCACCAGCACGGTGCCCGAGCCGTCGTCGTTGGCGCCGGGCGCATCGGCGGTGGCGTTCATCACGTCCGAAACGCGCGAATCGATGTGGCCGCTCACCAGGATGATGCGGGTGTCGGTGGGGTCGGTGCCGGGCAGGGTGGCCAGCACGTTGGCCATCAGCACGGGCTTGTTGATGCGCTTGCCGTCGGGCTTGATGGTGAAGGTGTCCAGCTCGACGGTCAGGCGGCCGCCGCCGGCCTTGCTGTATTTCAGGAACTCGTCGCGCACGTAGTTGCGGGCCGCGCCGATGCCGCGGGTGGGGCTCTGCGTGTCACTAAGCGTGTGGCGCGTGCCGAAGGAAACCAGCTTTCGAATATCGGCTTCGAGGTTTTTGGCCGAGATTTCATCCACTAGCTTTTGAATGTTGGCATCGGCCGGCGGCAGGAGTGGGGCGGGCTTGGTTTGGGCGAGAGCGGCGAAGGGCGCGAGGGCGAGGAGGAGGGCGGTGAGTTTCATGGTGGGAAGGTAGGGCGGAATACAAAACGCCTGGAATTACGTGAATTCGAGGCGCTCTGTGAAATGGAGGAAGAGGTTGCGGGCTACTTACAGGCAGTCGATTCCAGAATAGGGTCGTTTAGGTCGACGACGCGGCACAAACAGGCTTTCGATGTGCGTACAATCTTTAAACTGCCACGCAGCGAGTAATTATCGAGATTCAGTTCGTACAAATAATCGCCCTCTAGCAATTCTTTCCCGGCAGAATCGTGGCCATCGAAGTTGTTGCGATAGTTCGCGTTGTCGTACACCAGTTGCGAATTGCCGGAGCGCATCACCTGTAGCCGCTGGGTAGTGAACGTAGGACTGTTTTGCGGGTTGGATTTTGAACGAGCCACCACGAAAAAAACATCATTGAGCCCATCCCCGTTAGGGCTGATTCCATTGGGTTGAAGGAAATACAGGTCGGGGTCGGAAACATTATTCGACAGCTGTGCATCCGGGCATTGGTTCGATACAACATCTTCCTTCTTGCTACAGCCAACCAGCAAAATCGATAAGCTACTCAGAAACAAAAGCTGCAAGGAGAAACGGGTTTTCATATTGCCGTTAAAGAAATGCCTTGAAGATGATTTAGCTCTTCTGATAAAATGGCTCAATCGTTTTGAAGTACGGGTTCACGCCCTCTTCCGAATTCATATCCAGCAGCATCAAATCCACGAACTGGTACACGTCGGTTTTGCCTTCGAGCACGGGGCCGAGCTCCTGCATGAAGCTGGGGTCGGGGTTGGTGCTGAGGAAAGCGAGCAGCAGGCGGGGCACGTCGGGGTTGGTGGCTACCTGCATTTGGGCGAGGTAGGCGGCTTCGATGTGCGCCTGGCCGGCGGCCCAGGCGGCCACGGCATCGGCCACGGCCTGAGGCACTTCGGCGGGCTGGCTGAGCAGGACCTGGGCATCGCCGCCAGCGGGCGAGAGCGGGCCGGTGAGCTGGCCGTTGAGCAGGGCCGCGAGCTCGTCCTTGGGCAGGATTTTGCCGGCCGGCGAGAAGGGGTTCAGCACGCAGTCCTGGCCCTGAACCATTGCAAAAAAGGCGTGGCCGGGAATGCGCACGTAGCTCACCGGGCCGTTGTCTACGCCGCCATCGCTCAGGCGTGGGGGCGAGCTGAAGATGGGTAGCTTGCCGTCGCTCAGCACCTGGAGTTGGATTTCGTGGCCTTCGGCCAGCACTACTTCGCCGGGCTCGATGCCCTCCATCGGGGCCAGAATCATCAGGATTTCTTCCTGCAGCAGCGCCTGGTAGAAGGCCGGGCGGGCATCTTCCTGGGTGGCGGCGAGCAGCAGCAGCTGTTCCAGCACGTTTTCGGGCGCAAAGGGCAGGGGCGGCGGCTCGGGCAGCTGCATCTGGAAAGCGGGCATGGCGGGCTCTGGCTCGGCGGGGGCCGTGAACTTGGCCCCCTGGTAGCGGGGGCCGCCGGCGGGCTTGTCGGCCGGGGCCGGCGTAGCGTTGGGACTAGCCGGCGAAGGAGTAGCCGGCGTATCGCCGGGTTTGTTTTTCAGAAAATCAAACAGGCCCATAGTGAGTTAGGATGCGAGTGGGTTTAGGGGCGCAATCTACGGCGAAAAATGGGTTTTGGGCGCAGAAAAGGCGGGTTGGAGGACACTGGCTGGCGCGCATCTGCGACGCGTGCCGGCTGGCGGCGAGCCTGAGGCTCGGGCTTGACGCGCATAACCAGACGGCCCCACGAACCGAGCCCCAGGCTCGCCGCCCCAGTGGGCACGCGCCGCAGACGCGCGCCAGCTACGGCCGTATTTCCAGCCAGTACGCCGCCCCTCAATGGCACTTGTCAATCTGGGCCTGCACGTCGCTAATGGTGCGCGGGGCTCCCTCGTTGCCCCAGTGGCTTTCGATGTAGTTGAGCAGGTTGGTGAGCTGGGCGGGGCTCAGGCCCTTGTTGGCGGGCATGATGTTGTGGTAGCCGATGCCATTCACCACAATCACCTCGTTCTGGCCATTGCGCAGTAGGCAGGCCAGCTCGGCGCGGTGGTCCACCAGATAATCAGAGCCGGCCAGCGGCGGAATGAGCCGCCCAATGCCCTGGCCCTGCTCGCCGTGGCAGCTGGCGCAGTGCTGCACGTAGAGCTTCTCGCCCTGGTGGCGGTTGTTGCTGAAGCAGCCGGGCAAGGCCAGCAGCAGCACCAGAAAGCCGGGGAGGCGGCGGAAGGGCATGGGGAGGAGGGGTAGGGAATTGGTGGGGCAAAAACCGTCATGCAGAGCGCAGCGAAGCATCTTTACCGCTTAACGCAATTCAATCGCAGGATTTCCTAGTGAGGTAAAGATGCTTCGCTGCGCTCTGCATGAC
>JALYUH010000283.1 GCA_030853985.1 Bacteroidota bacterium
GTGGATGGTACCCGCCAGAAGAACTTCGCGATTATCAACTTCACTGAGAAGCTCATTCTTATCGGCGGCACGGCCTATGCCGGCGAAATGAAAAAGGGCATTTTTGGGGTGCTCAACTACCTGTTGCCCCACGAGCACAACACGCTGAGCATGCACTGCTCGGCCAACGTGGGCGCCGAGGGCGACACGGCCGTATTCTTCGGCCTCTCGGGCACGGGCAAAACGACGCTTTCGGCCGACCCCAACCGCGGCCTGATTGGCGACGACGAGCACGGCTGGACGCCCGACGCCGGCATTTTCAACTTTGAGGGCGGCTGCTACGCCAAGGTTATCGACCTGAGCAAAGAGAAGGAGCCCCAGATTTGGGATGCTATTCGCTTCGGCTCCATCGTGGAGAACACGCGCTTCGTGCCCGGCACCCACACCGTGGACTACGCCAATAAGTCGGTGACGGAGAACACCCGCACCGCCTACCCCATCAACTTTATCGACAACGCCATCGAGCCCGGCGTGGCCGATGCACCGAAGAATATTTTCTTCCTCACGGCCGATGCTTTCGGCGTGATTCCGCCCATCAGCAAGCTTGATAAGAGCCACGCCATGTACCTGTTCATGTCGGGCTACACGGCCAAGGTGGCCGGCACCGAAATGGGTGTAACCGAGCCGCAAACAACGTTCTCGGCCTGCTTCGGCGCGGTATTCCTGCCGCTGCACCCCACCAAATACGCCGAGATGCTGGGTAAGAAGATGGACGAGAACCCGGACATCAACGTGTGGCTCATCAACACCGGCTGGACCGGCGGCAGCTACGGCACCGGCTCGCGCATGAAGCTGCCTTACACCCGCGCCATGATTACGGCCGCCCTGAATGGTCAGCTCGACGAGGTGAAGTTCACCAAGCACCCCGTGTTTGGCATGATGGTACCCGGTGCGGTAACCGGCGTGCCCACCGAAATCCTGGACCCGCGCAACACCTGGGCCAACAAAGAAGCCTACGACAAAACCGCCAACTCGCTGGCCGAGAAGTTTGTAACCAACTTCCAGAAGTACGCCGAGTACGCCAACGAAGAAATCCTGGCCGGCGCGCCGCGCGTGGCTATCGAAGCTTAAGTTTCCCTCTCCCCACACTTCCCCCTATCCTACCGAGTTTTCACTCACCCTACTAAAAGCCCCGTCGGTTGCAGCCGACGGGGCTTTTGTGCATTTGCTACTTTCGGGCATTTACATGCAGAACCGCTGGATTCTGACCGTCCAGACTTCTCTTCATTCTGCCAAACAGTCCAACTTCCAGGTCTGTGGGGGCGGGGCTGGTCAGCTCCGATGGAGGCACATACGTGTACATCCCATAGCCGTGCCCGGAAACCACCCAACCCTCGGTTTCATCCAGATTGGTCACGTTAAAGTCTCCGGCGGGGCCACCGGCTTGAACTGGTCCGTATTCTTTCATTTCGGCGATTGCCGCCTCCGGAATGTCCGTGATGCTGCTTGCATCATCAAAAATAACGTAGGTTCCGTTTTTGAACAGTACCCAATCTTCAAATTGCGGATTAATTGCGAGCCGCACATAGGCCAGTAGGTTTTCAGTGGTCATCTTTGCTTCAACAACTGGTGATTAAAAAATACGCCCCTATTTCCTGGACTTCTTCGGTTTCGGTGGTGGCTCGGGGAAGCGGGCCTGCATCACGGCCATCATGGCATCCAGCATTTCGTGCGGGTTGATAGCCGGGGCGGGAGGGGACGGGTTGGCGGCAAAATGCCGGGTATACTTGGCCAGCATCTCGTTTTCGGCGGCTACAATCTGGCGGAGCAGGCTCAGGTCGTGGTTATAGTCGGCCAGTGGGAATTCTTCGGGGTCGAATTTGCCCAGGCCGGCGTACTCGCTGGGCAGGCGCTTGCGCTTGCCGGCGGCTTTTTCGGCCAGCACCTCCAGCAGCATCTCGTAGCCGGGGAACCCACCGATGTCTTCGGGCGGGGCGGCACGCTTGCCGGCCAAGCAGCGCACGGCGGGCGTGGGGTGGCCGGTGGCCAGCGGCAGCACCTTTTCCACCACGATGTCGTGCTCCCAGTAATCGCCGAAATCGTAAACGTAGGTGAGCTTGTCTTTGGGCCGGCGCAGCACTTCATCGAGCGTCACCTGGCGCGGGTCGAGCTGCCATTCGGGCATGTTGTCTTCGTCGCCGGGCATCACCGGGGGCGAGCCGGTGAGGAAGTCGTTGGGCGTGCCCCGCCCCTGCCTGAACTCGAACAGGTGGCTGTTTTCCCAGTCGAACAGGATTTGCAGCACGAAATGCAAATCCCAGAACGTCAGCGTGTCGGGCACTTCCACCCGCCGCCAGACAGGTGGCTTGAGGTAACGCAGGGCAATTTTAAGGTGCAGGACGTTGGCCATAATCCGGAGCTTGTGCTGAAAGAATAGCCCGAACATACCGCCTTCCACCCGAACTTTGCCCCATGCTCACCTGCTTCGCCCCCGACCTCACGCCCACCGCCGCCACCTACCAGCTTTCCGAAGAGGAAAGCAAGCATGCCGTGCGCGTGCTGCGCCTAGGCGCGGGTGATGCCGTGGCGCTGCTCGACGGCCGGGGCGGGCACTACCGCGCCGAAATCGCCGGGGCCAACCCCAAGCGCTGCCAGCTGCGCATCACCGCGCACAAAACCGTGCCGCCCCGCGCCCACCTCACCCACGTGGCCGTGGCCCCCACCAAAAACCTCGACCGCATGGAGTGGTTCGTGGAAAAGGCCGTGGAAGTGGGCGTCGAGCGCATCAGCTTCCTGCGCTGCGCCCGCTCCGAGCGCCGCGAACTGAAGCTGGAGCGGCTGGAAAAAATCGCCATCAGCGCCCTGAAACAGTCGGGCCAGGCGTGGCTGCCGCAGCTGGACGAGCTGCAGGATTTCGGGGCTTTCGTGGCGGGCGTGGTGCCCGGAACCACCTACATCGCGCATCTGGAGGAAGGCGAGCGCACGGCCTTGGCACAAGTGGCCGGCGCGGGGCCGGGCTGCTGCGTGCTCATCGGGCCGGAGGGCGATTTCACGCCGCAGGAAATCGCGCTGGCGCTGGCCCGCGGCATCCGGCCGGTGACACTGGGGGCCTCGCGGCTGCGCACGGAAACGGCCGCGCTGGCGGCCGTGTTCATGGCACAGCTGATGCGATAGGAAACTGGTGTTCCACCACACCGTCGATGCTCAGAAATGAGTGTCGCAGAATGCACAGCTGTTGTAATTCGGCCTGTTTGCGGTGATAGATTTCCCGCAGTTCTGGCAGGGATAAATGCTGGCGGAAACCGCTTTCGAGGTTGGTGTACCAGAAAATTTCGCCGTTGCCGTTACGAAAGCTGGCTGACAGGGTGCCGGGCCACTTCTCGCCCAGATATGATGTCAGCAAACCGCCACTGCTGGCGGCGTCAACGGGCTGAAAATCGAAGCGGCGGTTGCCGCTGAAAAGAATCAGACTGTAGCAGTTACTGCATTGCCACAGTTCGCGGCGCGTGTATTGGCCAACGGTAGCAGCCAGCGCTTGCCACGGCTGGTTTTCGCCGGCATCTAACAGGTCGAAATAATCTTGGTCGGCAATTAACCAAGCTTTATCGTGCAGGAAATCCGACTGGTCAACCAGTAGTTTGCCGCAATTACACTCGAATTTGGCCATTATTAATTCGGTGTGATTTTTATAGTCGACACAATTATATTTTTCATTATCAACCGCTGTACTGACTCTGGCATATATCCAAAAACCAGTCCTTTGAAACGGCCGGTTTTTGAAAACTTGTGCCGTCAGTTCTACCGCTGGAATTAGCTACTACTTGTTGGATTAGCCGTGATTCGCCGACTTCTGCAATCGTCGCCCGTCAGCCGTTTTGTGCACCGCGCGTACGTGCCGGGGTCACTCAGCTACGGGTAAAACTAGCCAGTCGAAATATTGAAATTCCAGATGCAGCTTGTGCAGAAAATGCGCAAGTTGCTGGCAGTTGGTGGTTCCGTTCAGGCTCATAGCTGAAATTTACGTGGCCGGCCGTGCGGCTATTCCGCCAGCGCCGACCCGTCCGCCTGCGAATCGGCTGCGGCCTGTGCTTCTAAAGCGGCCGCCGCTTTCGCCAGTTTCTTTTTGCACCACGGGGCATCCTGCTCCCAGTCGCCGGCCATGATGCAGCCGTAGGGCTGGATTTCGTCGATGACGGTGGCCAGATTGAAATCGGTGATTTGCTGCTTCACGTCCTCGGCGTTTTTGTAGGCGCTGGGCAGCTCCGAAATATCGATGCGGTTGAAGAAGAAGCGGGCGTCGATGCCCGGCGTTTCTTTGGCGAAAATTTCCTCGTTGGTCTGGCCGATTTTGCTGCGCTTGTGCCCGGTGCGGCTCAGGTTGCGGCCCGCGCCGTGCGGGGCAAAGCCCAGGTTGCTGGCCGTGGTGTCGCCCTCCACGATGAGAATGGGCTGGGCCATATTCAGCGGAATAATGCGCGGGCCGGTGATGTCGGGCATGAATTTGGGGTCGAGCGGCGTGGCGCCTTTCGCGTGGTAAAACACGTCGCCATCGCGGAATACGAAGTTGTGCTCGTTCCAGTAGCACTGCTGCGCGGTTGTTTTCAGTTGGGCGGCAATGGCCTCGTGCAGCACCTCGTGGTTGCGTTTGGTCCACTTGCGCACGGTTTGCAGGGCGGCCCAGTAGTTCACGCCCTCGGGGGTTTCGCTGGGAATCCAGGCGTTGGCGGGGGCGGTTTCGGGTGAGATTTCGCGGCGGAAAAACTCGGCCACTTTCATGCCGTGGCCATACAGCACGGCCCCCACGCCGCGCGAGCCGTGATGCGTCACGAGTACGGTGTCGCCGGTATTGCGCGACACGCCAACGTACAAAAAGTGGTTGCCGTCGCCCTGCGTGCCGAGGTGCTCGCGGGCCATTTTCAGGCTGCGCTCGGAGTTCAGAAACGGGTTGGTCCGCATTTCGGCCTCAATCTCGACGGGCAGCGCAAATTGTTTCTCCGGGTCGCGGCCGCCGGGGCCAAAATGGGTGATTCCCTGCGCGGTATCGAGTACCGTTTTGGGGTCAATTTTGCCGAGGTTGGTCAACATCACCGAGCAGCAGATATCGGCCGAATGCATGCCCGGATGGATGGCGTGGCGCGTGGCCACCACGCCGCCCACCGGAATGGTCCCGAGCGGCCCGGCCGGGCAGGCATCGGGCATAATGGCCCCGGCCACCACCGTGGGCGTGCGCATCAGCAGCTGCATCGACTGCCGCACGTAGTCGATATTGGCTTGCTCCACGGCCGTATCGGCGCGGATATTTTCGTGGAAAGCCACCGGCGCGGCCAGCAGCGGAATCACCGGCGCGGGCTTCACCGTGTCGAGGTAGGCGTGCAGAGCGTCGCCTTCGAGGGCCTGGGTGTTGATGTGCTCCAGCGCCTCCTTGAACCATTTGCCGGGCTTCAGGCCCAAATCGAGTAAGTTCTGACCGGTAATCATTGGGGTAGCTGCTTGAGGTGGAGCGCGGAAAACGAAACCTCGTTCCCGCGTTGGAATCACGAAGAAAGCAACTGCCCACCAATGCCGCTCTATCCCACCGGCTCCACGTGAATGAGCACGTTGCCGAGCTGCGGCAGCTCGCGCAGCAGCGTATCCTTCAGCTGGTGGGCAATTTTGTGGCCCGCGCGCACGCTGATTTCGCCGCTCACCAGCGCGTGCAGGTCGACGTGGTATTGCATGCCGGCTTTGCGCACGAGGCATTTTTCGGTGCCGCGCACGCCCGGTACGGTGCCGGCTACCTGCCGGATTTTGCCCACCAACTCATCGTACACGTGCTCGTCGAGGATTTCGCCCAAGGCCGGGCGGAAAATGTGGTAGCTGTTATAAAAGATGAGGCCGGCCGCGAACAGTGCCGCCCAATCATCAGCCGATTCGTAGCCTTTGCCCATGAACAGCGCGATGGAAATGCCCACAAAAGCCGCCACCGACGTAATTGCGTCGCTGCGATGGTGCCAGGCATCGGCTTTGAGCGAGGAGCTGTTGGTTTCTTCCGCCTTCTTCCTCACCAGCCGAAAGGAGGCTTCCTTCCAGATGATGATGCCGCCGAGCACCAGCAGCGTCCAGGCCCGGGGCAGGGCGTGGGGCGTGCCGATATTTTGAATGCTCTCGTAGGCGATGACGGTGGCCGAGGTCATCAGGAAGCCCACCACTAAAAACGTGACCAGCGGCTCGATGCGGCCGTGGCCGTAAGGGTGGTTGTCGTCGGCGGGGCGGTTGGCGTATTTCAGGCCCAGCAACACCAGAATAGAGGCAAAGATGTCGGCCGTGGATTCGATGGCATCGGCCACCAAAGCGTAGGAATTGCCGAAAAAGCCGGCCGCGCCCTTTATCAGCGCCAGACTGGCATTGCCGGCGATGCTGAAATACGTGGCCTTCACGGCCGTTTCGTAGTTGGTGAGCGTCGGAGCGGGGACGGCAGTCATGCGGGTGCTTCGGGTATTGGGCCGGAACCTGGCCGGGGCTGGTGTCGCCGCAGCTGCGGCCACCGCTTTCACTACTACGGCAAAGCAGGCGGGGCCGGTTGCTGACGGAGCCGGCTGGCACTGAACTTTCGCTGGCCTCCCGTACTTTGCCAGGCAGACCTTCTGTGCCCACTCCTGCCATGTTCAAATCCCTGCTCCTCTCGTTTGCCCTGCTGCTCACCCTCACGGCGGCCGCGCCCGCGCCTCCCAGCTTCCGCCTGGCCAAGCTGCACTACGGTGGCGGCGGCGACTGGTACGCCAATAAAACCTCGCTGCCCAACCTCATCAAATTCTGCAACCAGGCGCTGCACGCCAACATTGCGCCCGACGAAGCCACCGTGGAGCTCGACGCGCCCGAGCTGCTCTCCTACCCCTTCATCCACATGACCGGGCACGGCAACGTGAGCTTCACCGATGCCGAGGCGCGCAACCTGCGGCGCTACCTCACCGGCGGCGGTTTCCTGCACATTGATGATAATTACGGGCTCGACAAGTTCATCCGGCCCGAAATGAAGAAGGTATTTCCGGAACTCGAATTCGTGGAGCTGCCTTTCTCGCACCCCATCTACCACCAGAAGTATCAGTTCCCCAAAGGCTTGCCGAAAGTACACGAGCACGACGGCAAGCGGGCGCAGGGCTTTGGGCTGGTGTACAAGGGCCGCCTGGTGTGCTTTTATTCCTACGAATGCGACCTCGGCAACGGCTGGGAAGACCTGGGCACCTACCCCGAAGACTCGCCCGCCACCCACGATGCCGCCCTGCGCATGGGGGCTAATCTGGTGAGCTACGCCCTCACGCAGGACTAGCAAATGATGTGGTTGTCGGGCATCAGCCCTATTTTCGTAGCTTGAACCCCTTGCCAAACCCCGCCGGCGCGCCGGCCGAAAGCCCGGCCCTACTGCCGCGTCTGCGCCTCGAAACCAGACCTTTTCACGACGGCGTGGAGGCCAACGCCTTCAACCAACACCTAACCGCCGGCACCGTTACGG
>JALYUH010000284.1 GCA_030853985.1 Bacteroidota bacterium
CCTGAAATACAACGACTTGTCGGTGGAAAGCCAGGGGCTGGTCGATTTATTATTTACCCAGGACAGCCTCGCGGCCAACCTCGACGTGGGTTTCCGGGGCTCGCCCAACGTGGGCTCGGTGGTGCTCAATGCCGTGGTGCAATCCAAGGAAATGCGCTACCTCGCCCAGAGCCTGCAGGACGGCGACCGGGCGTTTTTTATCAGCTCGATTTTTGGGGGTACCGGCGCGGCCGGCTTCCCGCTGCTGGTGAAAAACCTGCGCGACGCCAACTCCCCGCTGGCCCACCCCGAAATCCGCCGCCGCCTCAAAGCCGGCGCGCTGGTGATGCTGCCCTACTTCAAGCTGCAGGACCCGTCGGCGGATGAAAAGCAGGCTGGGCAGGACTTCATCGACTCGAATACCTTCATCACGAAGACCAAAACGGCCCTTTCGTACTACGCCGATAATCTGCAAGGTTTGGAGGCCATGTACTACCTCGGCGACCAGCCGGGCCAGCCGCTGGCCAATCACCCCGGCCGCGCCGAGCAGCGCAACCAAGCCCACCTGCTGGAAATGCTGGGGGCCTTGTCGGTGCAGCATTTCATGAAAGTGCCTGACAACCAGCTCGATAGCAACCAGCCGCTCTACCACGAGTACGGCCTGAAAGCCGACAGCGTAGACGTGGATTTCAGTCAGCTGCCGGCCGATATGCGGCAGGAAGTGGCCCGCCCGCTCATTCAGCTGCACTACTTCGCCCGCTACTTCCTCAAGCACACCCCGGAGGACGCCAAAGCCCCCTATTATGAGGCTGGCGACCTCGCCGCCCAGCTGCGCAACAACCGCGCCCTGCGCGAGCTAACCGACTTTTTCGGTGACTACAACGAATGGCTCCGCGAGCTGGGTGTGAACCAGCGCCGCTACACCGCCATCCGCGCCGATGAAGTTGATTTCAACAAAATGGTGAGTGATAAAACCGTGGAAACCGGCATTTTCAGCAAGGGCATCACCCCCGGTTTCTTCCGCGATGAGCTGACTAAGGCGGTGGGTAAAGCCACACTTTCGAATCCGACGGAAAACGAGGCACTGCGTTGGGTGGTGAAGGCGTTTGAGGAGGCAACGGGCGAAATATTGGATAAGAAGCTGCAGTATTCGTAGCGGCTCACCTCTCCCCCCGGCCCCCTCTCCAAAAAAGAGGGGGAGCCAGACAAAAAATTAAAAAGCGAAACCATCCGTCAGCAGCCAAACCGGTTCCCCCTCTTTTTTGGAGAGGGGGTCAGGGGGTGAGGTTGACGCGAGAACGAAGTAAGAAAACAACATTCATGGCAAAAATCCTGCGCTTACACGACACCGGCTCCAGCACCCACGAGGGCTGGGGGCCCACCGGCAAAATCGGCCCCCACGAAGTGGAGCGCCTGCTCGACCCGCAAGGGGGGCGCGCTGCCAAGGTGGCCGTGTCCATCCCTTCGCCCTTCGCCCGCATGCACCTAGTGGAGACGGCCTTGCGTTTCGTGACGCAGGGCGGCACCAGCCAGGATTCGGTGTACCACCAGCTGGTGAGCCATTTCTGGGACGTGTGGGAGATGGTTTTCAACTTCCACCAGCGTAAGCTGGCCAGCCAGCGCCTGCAAATCCGGGCCTGGCGCAAGGATGAGGAGCTGGCCAAGCTGCGAGCTAACCCCGCTACCCGCCCGCTGGCCGATGTGCTAAGCCTGTACCTCGACGGCCGCTTCGCGAAGCTGACCGAGATGCACCTCATCTACTTCCCCGGCGCGAATGGCGTGCCGCAGCTTATTGGGGGTACCTCGCCGCTCACGCTGTTTTTCCCGGCCCCGAATGTGAAGCCGCTGCCGGTGCAGCGCCCGCAGGGGGGCGGCTATTATTTTGATAACCAGTATGTGCCGCTGGCCAATCGCGAAGCCGCGTTCCGCGACTATGTGTACCAGGAGTTCGTGGGCGACCCGGCTCTGACGACGATGGCCCCGCTGGTGCGCGATACCCTCGACCGCGGCCAGATGCAGAAATGGGCGATGGATGGCACCGCCAGCCTCAGCAATTTCCCCATCCTCACCGACGCCTCAAACAACCAGATTGACGTGGCCGGCGTGCTGCTGCGCGTGCGCCCCGACGAGGGCACCGTGCGCGGCTCCGACCTGTTCATCCGGCCCACGCGGGCGGGGGTGGCGGGGCCGTTGCCCATCGTGTTACGGCCGGGGTTGAAGGCCATTGGCAAGAAATACTACAATGAAACGCTGTTTGCCGACAGTGGGGCCACCGTGCCCGCCGCCGATGCCCGCCCGCTGAAGGAACGCACGCTGCCCGGCCCGGAATTGCCCTACCCGTACCTCACGGTGAACGACCTGCTGGAAGAAACCCTGCTGGCTGTGCCCTACGAGGTCGATGAAGCCCGCTTCTTCGTTGGCAACCTGAAAGTTGCGCCTGGCTTCCGGCCCAGCATCTGGCCGCTACTGCCCATCAAGCCCGCGTATTTCGACTACTTCACGCAGCAGGATTTGGCCGAGCATTTGTCGCTGGAGCTGGAACCGGCCTGCATCCGGGTGAAGCTGCGGATACCGGTGAGCGGGGGCGACTACGTGGACTACGAGCGCGCCTACTACGACAACCCGCAAGGGGAGGGCGTGGGCCGGCTGCGCGTGACCAACGTGGCGCTGTCGGTGTTTCCGTTCGTGAAGGTGGCCGACGCGCCGCAGTTCAACGACTTCTACAAAGTGATGCTGGTGGATGCCAACAACATCGACCCCAGCATGGTGACCAAGAAGGTTGACCTAAAATTCTGGGCCAACGGCCACCAGCTCAGCGAAACCGGCACCGACCAGAGCGCTACCCGCTACGACCGCACCCCTAAAACCAGCCAAGACGAGGGCAGCACCTATTTCGAAATACGCGGCACCCATTTCGACTACCTCGAAGTGCTGAACCCAGCCCCGGCCGAGGGCCGCGCGCTCATCATTCCGCGCTGGCCCGAGCAGCGCCAGGGCACGAAGGAGTACCGTTTTGCCATCGACTTCGGCACCACCAACACCCACGTGGCCATGCAGGACAGCCCCGGCCAGGAGCCCAAGCCGTTCAGCTTCGGCCTGAGCGATACGCCGGTGGCTTTGCTGAAAAAGAGTACCGCCGAGCCCGACCGCACCGCCTACGAGCGCCTCTATCGTGGCATCGACGATGACCCGGCCAACTTCGTGCAAATCAAGCGCTGGCAGCAGTACCAGGAGCGCGAATTCGTGCCGCCCATCATCGGGGCCGACAGTTCGCCCTACGCCTTCCCGGCCCGCACTGCCACCTACGAAGCGGCCAATTACGCCACCCAGGAACTGAGCGTGCTCGGCAACATCAACGTGGCCTTCGGCATCATCACCGAAGAGCAGCGCCGGCCGAACTACCACACGAATTTGAAGTGGGACAACTCGTTGAACATCGCCAATACCAACCGGGTGCGGGCGTTTTTCAAGGAAATTCTGTTGCTGTGCCGCGCCAAAGTAGCCCTGAACGGCGGCAATCTCGCGGCCACCCAAATCACCTGGTTTGCCCCGCTCAGCTTCTCGACCTACCAGCGTAACCTATACCAGCGCGAGTGGGATACGCTGTTTCACAGCATTTTCCACACAACTAATTCCATGCCCTGCATGGTGGAGTCGACGGCGCCGTACTACTACCTCACCCGCCGCAACATCGTGACGCTCGGGCCGGGCGAAAACGCCGCCTTTATCGACATCGGCGGTGGTACGACCGATGTGCTGCTTTACGCCGACCGCAAGCCGGTGCTGAGCACCTCGTTCCGCTTCGCCGGCAATGATTTGTGGGGCGATGGTGGGGCCGAGGTGCGCGGCTCGAAGGACAACGGCCTCGTGCGTTTCGGCGTGGCCGGCGTGCAAAGCGCCGTGCTAAGCCCCGCTGCTCGCCGGGCCCGCGAATACGTGCTGGTGGCCGAAGGAACCGATAATTTCGGCTCCGAAGACGTGGCCAGCTTCCTCTTCAACTACGACCAACTGCTGGGCTTCAGCGAGCGGCTGCTGCGGGCCGAACACCTGCGGGTGCTGTTTTACCTGCACTTCGGCGCCCTCATTTACCACGTGGCGCAGGTGACGGTGGCCAACGGTCAGCAACTGCCGCGCTACCTGTGCTTCACCGGGCGCGGCAGCCTCTACGTGCGCCTGCTGGCGGCCGGCTCCAACCTGCAGCCGGTGGAGAAGCTGGCCCGCCTCATTATGGAAAAAGCCACGGGCCAAACCGTGCCGGCCGATTTCCGCATCAAGCTCGCCGACGACCCCAAACAAA
>JALYUH010000297.1 GCA_030853985.1 Bacteroidota bacterium
CTGGATGGCCGAGCACCGCCCCGACTACCAGCGGGCCCGCGCCGCCTGCACCGAACTGGTGCGCCAAGTGCTGGCCCGCGTGGCCGCCACCGATGCCGACCTGGCTGGTCTCACGCCTGCCGACGTCCTGTTTCGGCTGCATAAAAACGACCGTAGCCAGCGTGACCCTGAGCCCTACAAGCGCCGCATGGGCGCGGGCCTGAAGCTGGGCGGCCGCCATGCCCCGTGCGCGGGCTATTTCATGGCCATTCAGCCGGAAGGGCGCAGCTGGCTGGGGGCGGGCACCTTCCACCCTGCGCCGGAAATGCTGGCCGCCATCCGGCAGGAAATCCATTATAACCCCGACGAATTTCATCGGCAGCGACTGGCCCCGGCGCTGCTGCACCACTTCCCGGCCGGCCTTGATGCGACCGGGCCGCAGCTCACGCGCCCGCCGCGCGGCTATGCCGCTACCGACCCCGACGTGGCCTGGCTCAAGCTGAAAACTTTTGGTGTAGGCAAGCTTTACACCGATGCCGAAGTGCTGGCCCCGGGCTTCGTAGCGCAGCTGGTGGGCGATATTGCGGCGGCCCGGCCACTGGTCGATTTCTTCAACGAGGCGCTGTAAGGCGGTGGGCGGTGGGTTTTGAGCCTGGGGCCCGGGATTGAGCACGCAACCAGACGCCCCCAAGGCCCGAGCCGCAGGCTCGAACCCAGCCGGCCCGAGCCGCAGACGCGTCAACCCCAGGTTGGCGGGAAATCAAAACAGCCCGTACAGGGTGTTGTCAATCTTCTCGATGATGGTGCCCAGGTCTTCGGGGTTGCGCACGTAGTCGAGCTCGTTCACGTCGATGATGAGGCTGCGGCCGGCGCTGTAGGTGCCAATCCACTTCTCGTAGTGCTCGTTGAGGTTTTTGAGGTACTCGATGCTGATGGTGTTCTCGTAGTCGCGGCCGCGCTTGTCAATCTGGCCAATAAGCTTGGGCAAGTCGGCGCGCAGGTAGAGGAGCAGGTCGGGCGGGGCCACGAGGTCCACCATCGACTCGAACAGGGCGTAGTAGTTGTTGTAGTCGCGGGTTTCGAGCAGGCCCGACTCGTGCAGGTTAGCCGCGAAGATGTGGGCATCTTCGTAGATGGTGCGGTCCTGAATGATGCCTTTGCCGTTTTTCTGCAGCTCTTTGATAAGCTGCGTTTGGCGAAAGCGACCGTTGAGGAAATAAACCTGCAGATGAAATGCCCAGCGGGGCATGTCGTGGTAAAAATCCTTCAGGTACGGATTGTCATCGACGTCTTCCAGAAAAACTTCCCAGCGGAAATGTTGGGCCAACTTATGAGCCAGCGTGGTTTTACCGGCCCCGATGTTGCCGACAATGGCAATGTGCATGTGCTGCGAACGAAAAAGGTATTAAATAGCAGAACCCCAAAGATAGCAGCCAGTAGCAGTCGGGGCGCGGGCAGGCGAAACCTTTTTTGCATAGTTGCATTTTATTTTTTTAACTGCATTCTTCCCGCTATGGCCGCAACCGATACTCAACCTGTACTCGCGCTTAACGACCGTCATGGTGCGCCGCTGGCCGAATTCTACTACCTCCCGCAGGGCCAGGTGCTGTACGTGCGCTGGCACGGCAACCTGACGGCCGACGAGGTTATCCGCGGCGTAACGGAAGGCTCGAAACGGCTGCTTGCGTACCCTTTCACGCGGATTCTGAATGATAAGCGCGCAACCAGCGGCGACTGGCGCGAGGCGCTGCCCTGGCTCGAATACGAGTGGCTGCCGCTGGCCGTGGCCAAGGGCGTGCGGGCCATTGCCTACCTGCTCTCGCCCGCTTTGGAATCGCAGGTGGTGAGCCAGGAATTTATGGACGACATTGGCCGGCAGGTGCATACGGCCCTGTTTCTGCACGAGGAGCCGGCCCGGCGCTGGCTGTTGCAGCAGCAGTAGTTGGCGCGGGCACTGGCCGGGCCAACTGACTGATGGACCGATTGTAACGGCCGGCACGCACCCGCCGTAGCAGGCGGGCGGGGCCGGTTTCGGTTTTTTCGTCCCAATTTCGTGTTTTACCGCTTGTATGACTGCTGACACCCCTGCCGCACTGCCGCGCATCGAGCCCGCCACGCTCACCGACATTCCCACCATCATCCGACTGGCCGAGGCTACCTGGGAGCCCACCTACCGCTTCATTATTTCGGAGGAGCAGCTCGAATACATGTACCGGGTGATATACTCGCCCGCCGCCCTGAAGCGGCAGATGCAGGAGCAGCAGCACGTGTTTCTGGTGGCTTACGTGGCGGGCGAGCCGGCCGGCTTTGCGTCGTTTTCGCCCCAGCCTGCCGAGGCCGACGGTCCCGCCGGCTACAAGCTGCACAAGATTTACGTGCTGCCCACCCGCCAGGGTCAAGGCCTGGGCCAGCACCTCATCGAAGCCGTGGAAAACGCGGCCCGCACCGCCGGCGGCCACTTCCTCGACCTGAACGTGAACCGCTATAATCCCGCCATCGCCTTCTACGAGCGGCGCGGCTTCGAGCGCCAGCGCGAAGTGGACGTGCCGATTGGCCCGTATTTCATGAACGACTACATCATGCGGAAGTCGCTGTAATTTCCAGCCGTCATCCTCTGCTACGCTCCAGATAATAATTCTAATCCATTCTATTCAACACCCAACCCTCCCCAACATGGCTATCAAACTCACCGTCCTTTCCAATGGCTCCCTCCGCGTAGAGGGTGAAGACATCGAACTCGTGGATGCCCAGGGCCAGCCCTACGGCCTCGGCGGCCGCGAGCGCATCAGCATCTGCCGCTGCGGGCTTTCCAAGCAAAAGCCTTTCTGCGACGGCTCGCACAAAGGCCACTTCGAGCATGACGCCACGGCGTTCGATTTGCCCGCGCCCAAGCCGGCCATGTAAGTCGCCCTAAAGAACAAAAAAGCCCGCTGGCCAATTGGCCAGCGGGCTTTTTTAGTGGACCGAAAACTCCGGAGTATTGCCCTAGCTCGCCGCCCGGCGCAGCTGCGGCCCGAGCATCAGCCACAGGTTCTGGCGCACCACGTCGCCCATCGAGTCGCACTTATCGAAGGCGGTGGTGTGGTGGAAACGGTTGAGCTCGGCCCGGAGCTGGGCCACCTTTTCGGGCGGGGCCAGCGCGTCGCCGCGCATGGCTTCGAGCAAATCGCGCAGGCGGTGGCGGTCGGCGCGGGCGCGGCGGGCCATCAGGGCGCGCTCTTCGGTTTGGTACTGGCGCAGGGCTTCGGGCCGGATGTGGCGGGCACACATGGCCACCACCTCGCCGTTATCCTTGAAAAACTGGGGCAGGTACATGGCCCGGCGGCCCTCGTAGCTCTGCTGGTCGAAGTCGATGGCTCGCACCCGGTACTGCTCGTCCTCGAAGTCGGGCGTCACGGCGATGACGTAGTTGTAGGCGCGCATGTCGCCCAGCAGCCGCACGAAGCAGCGCTCATTAAACTTCACAAACTCCTTGGCAATCCGCACCTGGTTGAGCTGCGGCTGGTTGAGGTGCTTTTTGATAAAGTCATCGCCGGGAATGCCCACGATGTGCTCCTCAATCAGCGTATCGCCGCTCACCAGAAATGTGAGGGAATTGGGCGAGAGCAGGTGCTCCAGCTCCAGTCCGTAGAGGCGCGAGGCATCGGCCCGCTTCACGTAGAAGTAGTCGTAGTTGTCGTTCAGCTGGTTCACGATGCGCACCCGAAACGGCTGCGAATTGCCAAACTCGCAGTAGTCCACCCGGTCGGCCACAAGGTGCTCGGTGAAGCTCAAATCGCCGGCCGTTTTCAGCAGCGCGTACACTTCCGTGAGGCCCTGGCTGAGCTCGCGCAGGGTCTGGGGCTCGTAGTACACCGTTTGCCAGAGGGTATCGGTCCCGGTGCGGTCGAGCAGGGCAAACGAGCCGGTGAACTGCCGCAGCTCGGCGTAGGTCACGGGCAGCACGGCGGCGCGGTCGTAGGTGCGCAGGTACTGGCGCAGCTCCGGCGAAATGGGGTACGGCGGCTTTTTGCGGGAGATTTCCACGTTTTGTTAGGGTAGGAGGGTGGGAGGGTATGGGGGGGAGAGGCGGCGGGTTCATCTTCCCCCTCCTGCCCGCTCACCCCTGTACCCTCCTACCCTATTTTATCCCGCCAACTCGCTCACCAGCTCCACGTACTGCTGGCGGGCGGATTCCTCGCTGGTGCCGAGCAGGCCCTTCCAGGCGTCGTATTTGGCGATGGCTTTGAAGTCGAAGCCGCCGGGGCGGTCGCCGGCCACGTCGCCATCGGTGGCTTGCTTGTAGAGGGCGTAGAGCTGGAGCAGCACCATGTTGCTGGGCTTAGTGGGCAGCTGCTGGGCGCGCTGGCTGGCAGCGTCAAAATCGGCTTGCGTGGTCATGTTTTGATGAGATAGTGGAATTGCGGGTTAATGGCATCAAAGAACGGCACGCTGAGCGCAGCGCAGCATCTTTACCGCAATAGTAATTCCAGCGGTTGAATTGCGCGGTGCGGGCAGCATGCTGCGCTACGCGCTGCATGACCGTTCTTTGGATTCGCCAACTCCCCCAACTCCCCAACCCACCCACTCACTATGCGCACCCCTATGCTCGCCGCGGCGCTGCTGCTGGCCGCCCCGGCCGCCTTCGCCCAGAAAACCCTGCTGCACTGCGGCCGCCTACTCGACGTGCGCAGCGGCAAGCTGCTCGCCCGGCAAACCATCGTGGTCGAACGGGACCGCATCACGGCCGTGCAGGCCGGCTACACCGCCGCCAGCGGCCCCCAGGACAAAGTCATCAACCTCGAAAGCCGCACCGTGCTGCCCGGCCTCATCGACTGCCACGTGCACCTGGAATCGGAGTCGAGCCGCAGCAACTTCCGCGACGGCTTCACCCTGAACCCCGCCGACGTGGCTTTCCGCGCCCAGGGCTACGCCCTGACGACGCTGCGCGCCGGCTTCACCACGGTGCGCGACTGCGGCGGCTCGGGCGTGAACACCAGCCTGCGCAACGCGGTGGCCCAGGGCCTCGTGCCCGGCCCGCGCATCTTTTCGGCGGGCATGGCCATTTCGGCCACCGGCGGCCACATGGACGAAACCGATGGCCTGAGCGAAGACCAGATTGCCAAAGCCGGCCACCCCATCAACCTCGCCAACGGCCCCGACCAGTGCCGCCAGGCCGTGCGCGAGCAGTTCAAGCGCGGGGCCGACCTCATCAAAATCGCCAGTACCGGCGGCGTGCTCGATTTGAGCAAGGACGGCACCGGCGCGCAGTACACCGAAGAGGAAATCCGGGCCATCGTGTCCACCGCCCACGATTTGGGCCTGCGCGTGGCCTGCCACGCCCACGGCGCGGAGGGCATCAAACGGGCCGTGCGGGCCGGCGTTACCAGCATCGACCACGGCTCGCTGATGGACGACGAGGGCATTGCCCTGATGGCCAAAACCCGCACCTGGTACGTGCCCACGCTCATCGCCGGCAAGTCGGTGGCCGATACGGCGCGGCTGCGGCCGGGCTATTTTCCGCCCGTTATCGCCCGCAAAGCCCTCGACGTGGGCACCAAAATGCAGGGCACTTTTGCACGGGCCAACAAGGCCGGCGTGCGCGTGGCCTTCGGCACCGATGCCGGCGTGTACCGCCACGGCCAGAACGCCCGCGAGTTCGGCTACATGGCCGAGGCCGGCATGTCGCCGCTCGAAACCATCCGCACCGCTACGCTGAACGCCGCCGAGCTGCTGGGCGAAACGGCCGATTTGGGGGCCATCGAGGTGGGCAAGTTCGCCGACATCGTGGCTGTGGATGGCGACCCGTTGCAGGATATTTCGGCGCTGCTGCGGCCGGTGTTTGTGATGAAGGCGGGCGTGGCGTACCGGCAGGAGTAGCTGGCGTGCGTGTGCGTGGCCGGGGCTGGCG
>JALYUH010000356.1 GCA_030853985.1 Bacteroidota bacterium
GCGCTACGGCGTGCGCCAGCGGCGGTCAGGCCCGTTCTTTGCCCCCGCATGGATATTCTCACCGTCACCAACCTCAGCCTTGCGGAAAACGGCTTCACGGCCCTCCAGCCCATTAGTTTCCGCCAAAAGGCTGGGCAGAAGCTGGCGCTGGCGGGCGAAAGCGGGGCCGGCAAAAGCACGCTGTTACAACTGGTAGGCGGCCTCATCCAGCCCACTACCGGCACGGTGCAGGCCAATGGCAGCCGCGTGCGTGGGCCGCAGGATGTGCTGGTGCCCGGCCATCCCGGTGTGGCCTACCTTTCCCAAAAGTCCGATTTGCCGCAGTTTCTGCGCGTCGAGCAGGTGCTGCGCTATGCCAACAAGCGCCCCGAAGCCGAGGCGCAGGCTGTGTATGAGCTGTGCCGGATTACCCATCTGATGCTGCGCCGCACCGACCAGCTTTCCGGCGGCGAGCAGCAGCGCGTGGCGCTGGCGCGGCTGCTGCTGGGCGCGCCCCAGTTGTTGCTGCTCGATGAGCCCTTCTCGAACCTCGACCGCACGCACAAGCGCCTGTTGCAGGGAATTATTGAAGAATTGGGCACGCGCCTGGGCATCACCTGCCTGCTGGTGTCGCACGATGCGGCCGACGTGCTGGGCTGGGCCGATGAGATTCTGGTGCTGCACCAAGGCCGGCTGGTGCAGCAGGGCACGCCGAAGCAGCTCTACCACGAGCCCGTGGACGAGGCCACGGCCGCCCTGTTTGGCGACTACAACCTGCTACCCGGTCCCGCCCGCCGGGCGCTGCTGCCGGGTCGGCGCTTCAAAAAAAACACGGCGCTGCTGGTGCGGCCCGAGCAGTTGGAGCTGCGGCCGGCCGGCGGCAGCGGGGCTGGGGGCACGGTGCGGGCGGTGCGGTTTTTGGGCAGCTACTCGGAGGTGGAAGTGGTGCTGGCGGGGCAAAGCGTGCGCGTGCGGGTGGGCGCCACCAACTTGCAGCCCGGCGCTGCCACCAGTGTTGCGTTAGCGGCCGGCGCGGGTTGGCACATTGCCCTGGCGCGCCCCGCCGCGCACGTCACGATTTAACCTTCACCTTGATTTTGGGGGGAGCCGGCTTGCCCTGGCTTACCGGCGTTTCGGCAAACGCCTCGGGGCGGGCAGCGCGAACCTGCTCGGCGGCCACGCGCTGCAGAGCCACGGCCTCGGTGGGGCTGACGCCGAGGGCGGCGGCGGCCTGCTCGGTGCCGCCGAGGGCGCGGGGGTCGTAGCCGGTGATTTCGCCAAACAGCACGCAGGCCGTGAGGTAGGCACCCCAGTTGCTGGGGTGGTAGTAGTCTTCGGCCCAGAGGTCGATTTTATCGGGCTCGGGGGCGTACGGATTGCGCTGGGCGAGGCCAGCTTGCACGGCGCGCAGCCAAGCGTCGCCGGCCGGCGCAATGCTTTTGAAACCAGGGTTTTGCGCCAGCAAACCGTAGTACGAGGCGTGCAGCTCCCAGGCCATCGAGTCGAGGGGCTGGCCACTGAAGGGCTTATCGGCCGGATAAGTGAGGTCGGCGCGGGGCCAGGTCTGGAACAGCAACACGCTGGCGGCGGGGTTGGCCGCGTGCACGGCCTGCTCCAGCCGGGTGGCGTAGTCACGAAACAGCTCGGGGTGGCCGCCGTGCCCGGGCGGCAAGGCCCACTGGCTGTGTTCCTGCAGCACCACCGTGTGCCAGCGCGCCTGCTGAATGATGGCTAGCGCGTGCTCGTAATGGTATTGCAGCGGTCGGGCGTTCATTTCTTCGAAATGCACCTCGTAATTCAGGCCGGCTTCTTCGGTGAACTGCTGGAAGATGCCGGGAATACCGCCCCACACCACGGGCTCGCCGGTGGTGGTTTCGCAGCGCGGGTTGGTGGCGGGCAGGCCGTAGTTTTCGTCGGTTACGCGGGCGGTGTTGTAGGCCAGTACGGGCTGGTATTTGCCATGAAAAAAGCTGTTGCCCACGAACAGAATGGTCCTAACCGGCACCGCCGCCGGGCGGCGGGCCACCTGTTGGGCCAAAGCCGGCGTAGCATGGCTGGCCAGCAGGCCTACCAGAATCAGCACCAGAAATTTACGCGAAAATTGAATCACAAAACAGAAGCGGAACGAGCAGTCCGGGGCGAGCCTGGGGAGGCCCCGCCCGTATTCGTGCCAAAGGACGCGAATTTGGGCGCGCAAGAAACGGCTTTTTCTGCAAACCGGCACCTTTATTCCCCTTGGGCACTGGCTTACAGCAGCTTCTGCACCCAGCGCAGCGGCAGCCATTTCATGGCGCGAGCCATCAGGCCCCAGGGCCAGCCAGGCACGAAGGCCTGCACCGGCTCGCGCTCAATGGCCTTCACGAGGGCGCGGCAGCCGGTTTCGGTGTCCACCATGTAGGGCGTGCTCTTCACTTTGGCGTTGATTTCGGAGCGAATGTAGCCCGGGTACATGATGCTGACTTTGATGGGCGAGTTCAGCAAATCTGCCCGGATGCCCTCCGTGAGGGCCGAAAGGCCGGCTTTGGTGGCAGCATAAGTCGTCTGGGCGCGGGGCATGCCGCGCATGGCCGCCACCGACGAAATCGTGACCAGATGGCCCGCGTTCTGGGCCCGAAAAATCTCCAGCGCGGCCTCGCATTGCGCCAGCGCGGCCACGAAATTGGTTTGGGCCGTCTGCAGGTTGGCGTGGAAGTAGCCGGTACCCAGCGACGCGCCCTTGCCCATACCCGCATTCACAATGATGCGGTCGATGGTGCCCAGGTCTTTTTGGAAAGCGCGAAACACCTCAAAAACCTGGTCGTGGTTGTTCACATCGAGCGCCCGGATGAAGATTTTGACGTTGGGATGCGCGGCTTCGAGCTCGGCCTTAAGCGCGTCGAGGCGGTCGGTGCGGCGGGCGCAGAGGGCGAGGTTGCGGCCCATGCGGGCGTACTCGCGGGCCATGCCTTCGCCCAGCCCCGAGCTGGCTCCGGTGATGAGGATGTTTTGGCGGGTGGTGGTCATTTGGGGTATGGTGGAAGGGTATGAGGATATGGGGTTGGGAGTTCATCCAGTCGGCCGTCATGCAGAGCGTAGCGAAGCATCTTGCCCGCCACAACTAATTCTTTTTCAACGATTGAGTTACTGGCTCTGGCAAGTTGCTTCGCTGCGCTCTGCATGACGGGCAAAAAAAGCAGCCATCTACTTCCCACCCGCGCGCATGGCCCTTCGGCAGCGCCAGTGCAGGTAATGCACGAAAATCCAGAAGTTCTTGAAAGCCGGATTGCGAGTTTGCTTGTGGTGGTAGCGGTAGTAAATCTGCTGGGCGATGGCCGAGAGGCGGAACAGGCCATACACCTCGTAGAAAGCCCAATTTTCGGGTTGGAAGCCGGTTTTTTCGCAGTAGTACGCCACTACCTCCTGGCGGGTGAGCATGCCCGGCAGGTGGGTGGGCTGGCGGCGGGTGGCCTGGGCCAGGAAGTCGTCGTCGGCCTGCACCCAGTAGGCCAGTAGGTTGCCCAGGTCCATCAGCGGGTCGCCGAGGGTGGCCAGCTCCCAGTCCAGAATGCCCAGAATATGCGTGGGGTTGGCCGCATCGAGCACCACGTTATCGAACCGAAAATCGTTGTGCGTGATGCAGATGCGGTCCTGCGTGGGCTGGTGCGTCTCGAGCCACTGCATGATGCGCCGGCCGCTGGGCACGTTCCAGGTGCGGGCCTGGGTGTAGCGCTTGCTCCAGCCGCTAATCTGGCGCTGCGTGTAGCCCACGCCGCTACTGAGCCCCGCCAGCCCGGCCGCCTGGTAGTCGACCTGGTGCAGCTCAATCAGCGCATCGAGCACGTTGAGGCATAGCTGGCGTACGGTAGCAGGCGGCAGCTCCAACCCGCGCGGCAGGTTTTTGCGCGGAATGATGCCGGCCACGCGCTCCATCACGTAGAAATCGACGCCGATAATGCTGGTATCCTCGCAATAGGCCACCATCGCGGGCACGTAGTCAAAAACGGCTTTCAGGGCCTTTTGTACGCGGTATTCGCGGCCCATGTCGTGGGCCGATTTAGCCTTGGTGCCGGCCGGCGGGCGGCGCAGAATCAGGTCGGCGTTGTCGTATTCGAGGCGGTAAGTCCAGTTCGAAGCCCCGCCGGCATACTGCGTCACGCGCGGTTGCCCCAGCAGCTCCGGGCGCTGCTGCTTCAGCCAGGCATCGACGGCGGCGGCGTCCAGCTCTTCGCCGGGGCGCAGTGGGCCGGCGGTGTCGAAGAGGCGGGAGGCGGAGGTTTCGGGGCTCATTTTTTTGAATTAGAACGGCAAACTCCCCTCCTTACCAAGGAGGGGATGTTCGAACCGAAGGTTCGGACGGGGGTTGTTGCAGGCGTTGAACGACTTTCAGCCGGACGGTCTGGAACAATGTTCGGGTTTCGTCCGCGTGTCGTTCAACGATTTCAACCACCCCAATTTCAGCTTCGCTGAAATGTCCCCTCCTCATCTGAGGAGGGGAGTGTCGTTCACTCCCGCTTCGCCTTATACTTCGCCAGCTCCACCCGCGCCACCATCGCGCGGTGCACCTCATCCGGCCCGTCGGCCAGGCGCAGGGCGCGGGCGATGGTAAAAAGTGCTGTGAGCGGCACGT
>JALYUH010000398.1 GCA_030853985.1 Bacteroidota bacterium
ACGTGCGCTTCGTGATTCACTACGACGCGCCCAAATCCATCGAGGGCTACTACCAGGAAACCGGCCGCGGCGGCCGCGACGGCCTGGAAGGCAACTGCCTGATGTTCTACAGCTACGACGACATTCTCAAGCTGGAGAAGTTCAGCAAGGACAAGCCGGTGACCGAGCGCGACAACGCCCACCAGCTGCTGGCCGAGATGACCAACTACGCCGAAAGCGCCGTGTGCCGCCGCCGCCAGCTGCTGCATTACTTTGGCGAGCAGCTGGACACCGACTGCGGCTTCTGCGACAACTGCCGCCACCCCAAGGAGCGGTTCGAGGGCGAAGCGGCCGTGAGCCTGGCCCTGCGCGCCACCGTGCAGACGGAAGCCCGGTTCAACCTGAACCACATTGGCCAGGTGCTGCTAGGGCTCAACAACCCGCACATCGAGAGCTACGCGCACAATGCGCTACCGATTTACGGCCAGGGCAAGGCGCTGGGCGATGCGCAATTCTGGCACTCGGTACTGCGCCAGTGCCTGCTGAACGGCTTTCTGGAAAAGGACATCGATAGCCTGGGCCTGGTCCGCATCACCGACAAGGGCATCGATTTCATCGAAAACCCGCGCGCCATCATCCTTACCAAAGACCACAATTTCGACGAGGAGCAGAAGGCCGACGAAGAAAAAGAGGAAGTGCAGCAAGCCGCCGGCCACGACGAAGCCTTATTCGTCCAGCTTAAGGAGCTGCGTCGGCAGGTGGCTAAGCAGAAAAACCTGCCGCCCTACGTCCTCTTTCAGGACCCGAGCCTGAAGGAGATGGCCACCACCTACCCTACCTCGCTGCACGACCTCACGCACGTGTCGGGCGTGGGCCAGGGCAAGGCCCAGAAGTTTGGCACGCCCTTCGTGACCGCCATCAAGAAGTACGTGGAAGACAACGACATCGAAACCGCCGAGGACGTGGTGGTAAAGTCGGCCGTGAACCGCTCGAAAATTAAAATCTACGTCATTCAGCAGATTGACAAGAAGATGATGCTGGAAGACATTGCGTCTTCGAAAGGCATTTCGATGGGCGAGCTGATGGAGGAAATCGAGCACATCTGCTACTCCGGCACTCGCCTCAACATCGACTACTACTTGGAGGGAATGGTGGAAGAGGAAGTGCGCGACGAGATTTACGACTACTTCATGTCGGCCAGCACCGACAACATCGCCGTGGCGATGAAGGAGCTGGGCGATGATTTCAGCGAAGAGGAATTGCGCCTGGTGCGGGTAAAATTTCTGAGTGAAGTCGCGAACTAGGACCACAGATTTAACGGATTGGGACGGATTTTTTGTGGTTCGGTGCCTTTCGTTTCTGTTATGGGTGAGTTACTGAATCTGGAAGAATATAATCAGCTTACGCACGCTATTATTGGGTGTGCGATGGCGGTGCATCGGAAGTTGGGGCTTGGGTTTCCGGAAGTGGTTTGTCAGCGAGCGCTGGCTATTGAGCACTTCAAGCAAGGGCTGAAAGCGGAGCGGGAAATTGATTTGCCAATTTATTATGACAACGAAAAAGTCGGCTCCCGTAGGGCCGACTTTTTCGTTGAAGGGCGCGTACTGGTCGAGATGAAAGCAGTGGAGGCCATCGTGCCGGCCCACCATGTGCAGCTTATCAACTACCTCGAAGCCTTCAAAATCCCGATTGGCCTGCTGCTAAATTTCGGCGCGGCCAGCCTTGAATTCAAACGCTTCGTAAAGACGGTGAAAGAATAACGGCCCAAAGCGGAACCACAAAAAATCCGTCCCAATCCGTTAAAATCCGTTAAATCTGTGGTCCTGTGTGGATAGTTTTTGCGCTATTGGCCGCCATTTCGGCGGCTTCCGTGGTCACGCTGTCGAAAGCCGGCATCAAGAATGTGCCGCCCAGCTTGGCTTTCGCTATTCAGGCGGTCCTAATTATCCTGGTTTCGTGGGGCACGGTGCTGTGGGAAGGGCTGCTGCCCGAAATTGGCAAGGTGGACCGTAAAAGCTGGGTGTTTCTGATAATAGCCGGCGTGCTTACGGCGGTTTCGTCGCTGCTTTCTTTCCGGGCGCTGTCGTTGGGCAATGCTTCGCGGGTGTCGCCGGTTACCAACGTGTCGCTGGTGTTTGCGGTGGCGCTGGCGGCGCTGTTTTTAAAGGAAAAGCTGACCTGGCAGATTATCGCTGGAGCCGCGCTCATGGCAGGTGGAGCCATCCTCATCGCCGTGGGTGAGCCGGGTGACAAAAAGGACACGACCCAACAAAAAAACGGTCGCCCCGAAACCGGAGCGACCATTTACGAAACCAAGCCCAAGGCCTGATTTTAGTGGTTAGTGGTTAATTATTGACCGTTAACCGTTAATCATTAACCACCAAAAAAGCCTAGCAATACTCTTCAAACGCGCCTTGCAGGTTGTTTACGATGCGCATGGCATCGGAGCCTTCGATGTGGTAGCGCTCAATCATGTGCACCAACTCGCCGTCTTTGAACAGGGCGATGCAGGGCGAGGAGGGAGGATATGGGAGCAGATGCTCGCGCATTTTGGCCACGGCGTCGGTTTCCATGCCGGCAAAAACGGTGACGAGTTTGCCGGGCTTCTTGTCGGCGCTGGCGAGGGCCATTTTGAGAGCGGGTCGGGCCTTGGCGGCGGCGCAGCCGCACACCGAGTTCACGGCCACCAGCACGGTGCCTTCGTGCGAGGCGAGGGCGGAATCAACCTCCTCGGCGGTCATCAATTGCTCGAAGCCCACTTCGGTAAGGTCCTGGCGGATGGGTGCCACCATGTATTCGGGATAAACTGCCATTGTCGTAAGTATTATTTAAAAAGCGGCGGGGCCGCGTGCGACTGTAAAAGTACGAAGCACTAAAGCATTCCTCCGCGCCGAAAGTTTCCGCCGCCGCCTACCGCTTGCCGTAGCGCTGGCCAAAAAAGTCGCCCCGGTTCCACTGCGGCCGGGCCGCTTCCTGCGCCACCTGGTAGCCCACCAGAAAGCAGAGCTGCACGTACTTCTTGCCGGCCTCAAAATCGAAGCGGCCGTTGATGTCGTCCTGCGGTTTGTGGTAGGTCACGGCGCGCCACTTCTGCACCTCCTCGCTGAAGTTGTTGCGGCCGTCGGCGGTTTTGTTGCCGTATTTGAGGTGCAGCGCGGGGATGCCGGCCGTTACGAAGCTGTACTGGTCGCTGCGGATAAAGCGGTTCTGCTCGGGTTCAGGGTCGTTTTCGAGCGTGATATTCATATAGGCGCAGGCGCGCTGCACGGGTTTGAGCAGCGTGGAATGCGGGGCGCCCAGCGCCACCACACTTAGCAGCGGGGCAATGATGGTGGGCATGTCCATGTTGATATCGGCCACGATTTCAGACTTGGGCACCGTGGGGTAGGCCGCGAAAGCCGACGAGCCCAGCAGGCCCAGCTCTTCGCCGGTCATGAAGGCGAAGAGCATGGTGCGCTTCGGCTTTTCCTTAAGCTGGGAATAGATTTTGGCGATTTCGAGCACGCAGGCCACGCCCGAGGCATTGTCGTGCGCGCCGTTGTTGATGGAGTCGCCCAGCACCGGGGCCGTCACGCCGAGGTGGTCGAGGTGGGCGGAATGCACCACGTACTCGTTGCGCAATTTGGCATCGGAGCCCACCAGCATGCCCACCACGTTGGAACTCTCAATGTCCTGGTACGTGGACTGCATGGTGGCCGTAATCGTGGCCCGTAGGCCTTTCGAGGCGGGTTTGCCGCTGCGCATGGCCGCAAATACCCGGGTGGTATCGAGCTCCGCCGTTTGCAGGAAGCGCTGGAGCGTGGCCGCGTTCACGGCCCCGTAGAATTGCTGCTTGCTGCCGGGGGCGAAGGTGCGCGACACGGCAATTTTGCCATCAGCCCCGAGCACACTATAGGTGCCGTTTTTGAGGTCGGGCAGGCTGCCGGCGTGGGCCGAGGCCACGAGCAGCCCCACCGCGCCGTGGTTGATGGCGGCCTTCAATAGCCCGGCCAAATCCTGGCTGGCCGAAGCCACGGTGGACGCAAACGTGCGGGGCGCGCCGCGCACAATCATCACCACTTTGCCCTTTACGTCGAGGCCGGCGTAGTCGTCGTAGCCCAGCTCGGGGGCGCTGATGCCGTAGCCGGCGAAGGCCAGCGGCACATCGGCCACGCGGGTGGCGGGCAGCTCGGGGTTGGGGTAGAGCACGTAGTCCTGGCCGGCCGCCAGCGCGAAGGTGGTGCCCTGCCACTCGCGTACCGCAAACGTGGCCCCGGGCCGCAGGAAGGCGCGCCGCAGCCGCACTTTCTGCATGTAGGTGCCGCCCTCACCGGCGGGCTGCACGCCCATCGCTTTTAGTTGCCCAGTCACGTAATCGACGGCCAGCTGGTAGCCGGGGGTGCCGGCTTTGCGGCCCAGCAGGCGGTCGTCGGCCAGGTAGGCAATGTGGGCTTTGATGGCTGCGGGCTGCACCAGTTCGAGGGCAGCGGCCACGGGCGCGGCTACTTTGAGCGGCGCTTGCGCCTGAGCGGTGGTGTTTAGGAAGAAAGCAGTGGCGAAAGCAAGGATTCTTTTCATTGGTTGAGGTGACATTGTAGCGCACACAAAGAACGTCAAGACGGGCACAGTCGAAGCATCGCTCGCCGAGCATCAGCTCAATCAATTACTGCTGCCTGCCCGATGCCTTGGCGGCGCCCGGCATGGCGTTAGGTAGTGCTACGGCAGGCTGGGCTACAGCGCCAGAATCTGCTTCAACTCAGCTGCCGTCACCGTGAGCAGGCCTACTTTGGGCAGGCGTCGGGTGAGCACGCGCCAGTTGGGCTCCTGCTTGAAAATGGGCTTCAGGAGGGCCAGGGCGGCGGGCACCTGTTGCTTGTTGGCGAGCGTGATGGCGTGCCAATACTTCATCTCCAGGTTCCGGGGAAACATTTTTTCGGCCGCCTGGTACTCGCGAATGGCGGTGGGCATGTCGTTTTTCTCCACGGCCAAGTCGCCGGCGTTCATGTGGTCGTAGGCGCGGTCGAGGCTGAGCAGGCGGCGCAACTCGGGCAGGGGAGCGGCGCTGTCTTCCACGCGCAGGTCGATGAGGCGGTCGGCCCAGGGGCCTTCGGTGGTGGTGCCGCGCACCACCAGCAGCGCGGCCGACTGCCGGCCACGCACGTCGCCGCCAGCCGCCTGGGCCGCATCAAGCGCCGCCAGCACACGCTCGGCCAGGGGCAGCTTAGCATTCTGCTCGTAGACAGCAGCCATAG
>JALYUH010000416.1 GCA_030853985.1 Bacteroidota bacterium
GCACGCAGCCCATCCACCCCACCATTGCCTACGCCGATTTGGCGCTGCGGCGCTTTTTCGCAGCAGCCCGCAAGCAGCCCTGGTACGCCAACACGCTGTTCATCCTCACGGCCGACCACACCTCCCAAACCGACCAGCCCACCTACCAGAACCTGCTCGGCAACCACAAAACGCCGCTGCTGCTTTTCGCCCCCGGCCACCCGCTGCCCGCCGTGCTGCCGCACCGCATAACCGAGCAGGCCGACGTGCCGGCCACCGTGCTCGATGTGCTGGGACTGCCGCAGGAGCAGAAGCTGCTGCTGCCCTTCGGCTCGTCGGTATTCGATGCGGCGAGCCCGGGACGGGCGCTGTTTCGCGACGGGGAATCTTACTTTTTGGTACACAGTGATTTCGTCACGGAGCTCACCAATAAAAACGAGGTGCGCATGTACCCCTACACGCTGCACTTCATGCCCACCGAGCCCATCGCCAACCCCGACCCGAAGCTAGTGCAGCAGTACGGCAACGAGCTACGCGCCTGTGTGCAATTTTACGTGAACGGCCTGCTGGACAACCGCTTATATAAATAGCTACCCCACGTTGTGGCGTGGCGATGACGGATTTTTCGCTATTTCTGTCACCGCTACGCGGCTTTACTATCTAAACGCGCGGTTTGCTACAAACCTGTCGCCGCGCGGCGGCTACTCCGCACCTTGGGGTAGCTAATGCGCCCGGATTCGGCTTGCCATTCCATTCGATACTACGGCCTGCCAGCTCTACTGCCCCACCGCCTCGGCAAACGTGGGAATATCGGCCAGCCGCTCGTTGGTGCGCTGCGCGAAATCCACCCGCCAGCAGTAGTGCACTAGGCCGTTGGTGAGCAGCAGCAGCGGCGCGCCGATGGTTTGGTTGTAGGTGGTGGCCTGCCGCGCTACTTCCTGCGTGATGGGCACTGCGGGGGCCTTGCACTCGACCAGCAGCAGGGGCTGGCCCGCCGGGTCGAGGGCCAGCAGGTCGGTGCGCTTGCGGCGCTGGTTATAGCGCAGGCCGCGCTCCAGGGCCAGCAGGCCGCGCGGGTAACCCAGGTGGCCCGCGAGGTAATGCACCACGTGCTGCCGCACCCATTCTTCGGGCGTGAGCACGACGTGCTTACGCCGCAGCCCGTCCCAGATGAGGGGCTGATTTGTGGCCGATTGCGTAAGTTTGGCCTCGAAAGGCGGCAGGTCCAGGGCTTGCATCACCTCCAAAGGTACCTTTTTCAATGGGTGAATGGGTGAATGCGTGAATGGGTGAATGATTCTGTCATCAGCACCCCGTTTTGCCCCTTCACGCATTCATCCATTCACTCATTCACCCATTGGACCAATGAAGACCAAAGAAGAGATTGTAAATAACTGGCTGCCGCGCTATACCGGCGTGCCGCTGGACGAGTTTGGGCAGTACATTCTGCTCACCAATTTCAGCAATTACGTGTACATGTTTGCCGAGCAGTTTGGCACCGAAGTGCGCGGCAAAGACAAGCCCATGCAGTCGGCCACGGCCCACGGCATCACCATCATCAACTTCGGCATGGGCTCGCCGATGGCAGCCACGGTCATGGATTTGTTATCGGCGGTGAAGCCCAAGGCGGCGCTGTTTCTGGGCAAGTGCGGCGGCCTGAAAAAGACCAAGCTCGGCGATTTGGTGCTGCCCATCGCGGCCATTCGCGGCGAAGGAACTTCGGATGACTACCTGCCCAAGGAGATTCCGGCCCTGCCCTCTTTCCGCCTGCAACGCGCTGTCTCCTCGATGATTAAGAAGCACGAGATGGACTACTACACCGGCACCGTGTACACCACCAACCGCCGGGTGTGGGAGCACGACACCGAGTTCAAGGACTACCTGCTGCGGGTGCGCGCCCTGGCCGTGGACATGGAGACGGCCACCATCTTCGTGTGCGGCTTCATGAACGATATTCCGCACGGCGCGCTGCTGCTGGTGAGCGACAACCCGATGACGCCCGAGGGCGTGAAAACCTCCGAGTCGGACTCGAAAGTAACCACCGATTTTGTGAAGCGCCACCTGCAAATCGGCATTGAGTCGCTGCGGGAGCTGCAGAATTCGGGCGAGTCGGTGAAGCACATGCGCTTCGACTAAACCGGCGCTTTTTATAGTTGAACGTCATGCGGAGCGGAGCCGAAGCATTTCGCGTGCAATGGTAACTCAATCGCCCAAACGAATCGATTACTATTGCACGCGAAATGCTTCGGCTCCGCTCCGCATGACGTTTTTTTTCGGTGTTTTTAATTCCAACTTATGGCTGTTTTTTCCCCTTCTGCTTTCTCCAAACTCGCCGCTCCCCTGCTGGCCCTGGCGCTGCTCAGCGGCTGCGGAGCCCGGCGCGAGGCCGTGGATTTATTGGTGACCAACGCCACGGTCTATACCGTCGATTCGAGTTTTGCGAAAGCCGAAGCTTTTGCGGTGAAGGATGGCAAATTTGTGGCCGTGGGGCCGGCAGCCGACCTCCAGGCCCGGTACCAGGCGGCGCAGGAAGTGGACGCGGGCGGCAAGTTCATCTACCCCGGCTTTTATGATGCGCACTGCCACTTCTACCGCTATTCGCTGGGCCTGAGCGCCGCCGACTTAGTGGGTACCACTTCGTGGGCTGAGGTGCTGCAAAAGTTGCAGCTGCACCGGCAGAAATACCCGCAAGCCGCCTGGCTGCTGGGCCGCGGCTGGGACCAGAACGACTGGCCCGACAAGCAATTCCCGACCAAAGAAAAGCTCGACCAGCTGTTTCCCGATGTGCCGGTAGCCTTGGTTCGGGTAGATGGGCACGCCGCCATTGTGAACCAAAAGGCGCTGGATTTGGCCGGCGTAACGGCCGCTACGCCCATCAGCGGCGGCATTATTACGCACGACGCGCAGGGCCGCCTCACGGGGCTGCTAGTCGACAATGCCACCGGCCTGGTGGGCAAAAATATCGCCGAGCCATCGCCGGCCGAAGCCACCCAGCTGCTGCTGCAAGGCCAGCAAAACTGCCTCGCCGTGGGCCTCACCAGCCTCGCCGATGCCGGCCTCGACAAAGCCAACATCGACCAGCTGGCCGCCCTGCAGCAGCAAAAGAAGCTCAAGCTGCGGCTGTACGCCATGCTGAACCCCACGGCCGAAAACCGCGCCTACTATCTCAAAAACGGCCCGGTTTTCACCGACCAGCTCACCATCAATTCTTTTAAGGTGTATGCCGATGGCGCGCTCGGCTCGCGCGGGGCCTGCCTGGTGCAGCCGTACGCGGATAAACCCAAGGAAACCGGCTTCCTGCTGTCCACCGAAAAGCAGTTCCGCGACCTGGCCAAGGAGCTGGCGGCGTCAAAGTTTCAGATGAACACCCACGCCATCGGCGACTCGGCCAACCGCATCATCCTCAACATCTACGGTGAGGCGCTAAAGGGCCAGCAGGACCGCCGCTGGCGCATCGAGCACGCCCAGATTGTGACGCCCGCCGACATGTCCAAATTCGGGCAGTTCGGCATTGTGCCCTCGGTGCAGCCTACGCACGCCACTTCCGACATGTACTGGGCCGGCGAGCGCCTCGGGGCCGCCCGCCTGAAAACGGCCTACGCCTACGCCGAATTGCTGAAGCAGTACGGCCAACTGGCCCTGGGCTCCGACTTCCCAGTGGAGAACATTAACCCGCTGTTCGGCTTCCACTCGGCCGTGGCCCGGCAGGATGCGAAAAACTTCCCCGCCGCCGGCTTCCAGATGGAAAACGCCATTTCGCGCGAGCAGGCCCTGCGCGGCATGACCACCTGGGCCGCCTTCGAGGAGAAGCGCAAAGGCCAGATTAAGCCCGGTATGCTGGCCGATTTTGTGGTGCTGGATACCGATTTGCTGACCGCGCCAAAGGAAAAATTGCGCGGTGCGCAAGTGCTGCAAACCTGGATTGGTGGCGAAAAGGTATTTGCGCGGAAATAACGGAAAGCCGAACGTCATGCTTCACTGCGTTCAGCATGATGTTCTTTTTTAGCGTCTAGCGTCTAGCGTCTGTATCAGCCGGCCTACTTCTCGTCGGCGCTGGGGCCATACAGGCCGGGCACCGGAATGTCGAGCAGGCGCAGGTACACGGTGAGCTGGCCGCGGTGGTGAATACTATGGTTGAGCCCCATGATGCGGATGGCCGCAGCCTTGGGCATTTCCATAATGGTGTGCTCGCCCCGATGCAGCTTGAAGGGGCGCGTCAGCTTCTCGTCGTCGCTTTGCTGGAGCTCCCGCTTCAGGGTGGCGCTGTATTCGTCGAAACGGGCCAGCAGCTCCTCGGAACTGGTGGGCGTGGGGCCGGGCTTGGGGGCATTGGGGTCGAGGAAATCGCGCGAGTCGTGCGTAACGAACAAGCTATTGAAAGCCAGCAGATTCACGACATGGGTGGCCAGCTGCCACAGGCTCATGCTCTTGGGGTGGGGCTTGTAATCGGCCTTGTCGAAGGGCACGCGCTCGATGGTTTTGCGGGTTTGGGCCAGCTCGTGGTCGAGTTCGGCCAAAATGTTTTGCTGGATGGAGGAAGTGTGCATTAGCAAGGGTTTTGGCGGGAAGATGGGTAGCAGCGGCAGCTATAATGCTGCCGGGCATTAGGACGCACCAGCCACTGGAATACTTTACCGGGACATAGGCGCGCCCATTTCGGCGGCGGCCGAGGCGGGCGGCGGTGGCGGCAGCGATATCGGCCCCAGCGAGTCTTCGCGCAGCTTCTTGCCGCGCAGCGTCAGCAGGAAGCCCAGGCCGAAGATGAAGAACACAATCAGCGAGAGGATGCTGTTGCGCATCGAGCCCGTGATTTGGGCAATCAGGCCGAAGGAGAGCGTGCCGATGACGATGCCGAGCTTCTCCACCACGTCGAAAAAGCTGAAATAGGCGGCCGAATTCGGCGTGTTTTCGGGAATAATTTTGGAATAGGTGCTGCGCGAAAGGCTCTGCACGGCCCCCATGGTGAGGCCAATGACGGCCGCCAGGGCGTAGAAGCTGAGGCCGGCCTGCACGAAGTAACCCGCGATGCAAATCAGCATCCAGATGAACACCGCGATGCTCAACGCCCGCGTGTTGCCGATGCGGTCCGAAATTTTGGCGAACAGCCAGGCCCCGAGAATGCCCACAATCTGGAGCAGCAGAATGGTGACGATGAGCGAGGTGCTGTCGAGCTTCAGCACCTTGTCGCCGAAGATGGTGGCCACGTACATCACCGTTTGCACGCCCATGTTGTAGGTGAAGTAGGCCAGCAGGAAGCGCTTGAGGTTGGGCTGCTGCTTGAGCTGCTCCCAGACCTTGCCCAGCTCGCGGAAGCCGTTGAGCAGCCAGCCGTCTTTGCTCACGGGGGCATCGGCGGGGCGGCCGGTGTCGGGCGGCAGGGTGAAAAACGGGATTTGGGCGAAGCCCACCCACCACAATC
>JALYUH010000433.1 GCA_030853985.1 Bacteroidota bacterium
CTACTGCTCCGTTGTCTCGTTTGAATTCACTACTGCGGTAGAGATGCTTCGGCTGCGCTCAGCATGACCGATTTTTTGCGCGCTTTTCCACTCCTGCACCCGCGCCAGCGCCTCACGTAATAGCCCCTCCGGCTGGCACAGGCTGGCCCGGATGTAGCCGAGCCCATTGCTCCCAAAAATGCCGCCCGGTGTGAGGAACACCCGCGCCTCGGCCAGCACTGCGTCGCTCAGCGCGTAGCCATCGGCGAAACCGGCCGGCACCGCGGCCCAGCTAAACAGGCCCACCTGGCCCGGCGCGGGCGTGCAGCCCAGCGCGTGCAGCAGCTCGACCACCAGCGCGCGGCGGGCGCGGTAGGTGGCGTTCAGGTCCGCGAACCAGTCGTCGCTCAGTCCCAGGGCCGCTACCGCCGCCTGCTGCACCGGCAGAAACATGCCCGAATCCATGTTGCTCTTGAAGCGCAGGACGCTGGCGATGATGTCGGCGCGGCCGGCCAGCAGGCCCACACGCCAACCCGCCAGGTTATGGCTCTTGCTCAGCGAGTTCAGCTCGACGGCCACTTCGCGCGCGCCGGGTACGGCCAGCAGGCTCAGGGGCGGCGTTTCATTCAGGATGAAGCCGTAGGGGTTGTCGTGCACCAGCAAAATGTTGTGGGCCGTGGCAAACGCCACGAGGCGCGTGAGGAAGGGCAGCCCGGCGGCGGTGCCGGTGGGCATGTGCGGGTAGTTCACCAGCATCAGCTTCACCCGCGAAAGGTCGGTGGCGGCCAGCGCCTCCAGGTCGGGCAGCCAGCCGTTGGCGGCGGTGAGGTCGTATTCGCGCACTTTGGCGCCGCAGATTTCGGCCACCGCCCGGTAGGTCGGGTAGCCGGGATTGGGGATGAGCACCGCATCGCCGGCCTCCAGAAACGTCATTCCGATGTGCATCAGGCCCTCTTTCGAGCCCAGCAGCGGCAGAATTTCGGTGGCCGGGTCCACCGTCACGCCGTAGTGCCGCTGGTAGAATTCGGCCATTGCGCCCCGCAGCGCGGGCGTGCCCTGGTAGCCCTGGTAGCCGTGGGCATTAGGCTGGGCCGCCGACTGCGCCAGCGCCGCAATCACGCTCGGGTGCGGCGGCAAATCGGGGCTCCCGATACCCAGGCTGATAATATTAGCCCCGGCCGCGTTGAGGGCGGTGAGTTCGCGCAGCTTGCGCGAGAAGTAGTATTCGCCAGTTTGGGCCAGGCGGGTGGCAATGGAAATGTTCATGGCAGAAAGCAGCTTAGTTTTTAGCAACCCTTAGTTCCTGGGCGGCTAGGGCAACGTTCCAGGTGCCGCGCCGGTACGCGCCCAGCACCCGCAGCTCCTCGGTCACGGGCTCCAAATCGAGCAGCAGGGCCTCCAGCTGCGCCAGCGCCGCGAATTCCACGTCGGCGTGGAAACCGTAGTGCCAGGGCTGCCCCGGCCGGGGGCACGATTGCAGCTTACTCAGATTCAGCCCGTGGGCGGCCACGCGGGCCAGCACGGCGGCCAGGCTGCCGGGCGCGTGCGGCGCGCAGAAGTAGAGCGAGGCTTTGTCGGCCAGCGGGTCGGCCACGGCGGTTTCGGCGCGCTCCAGCACCAGGAAACGGGTGTAGTTGTGCGGGTCGTCGTGAATAGCGGGGGCCAGGATTTGCAGGCCAAACTGCTCGGCGGCCTGCGCGCCGGCCACCACGGCCACGCCCGGGGTGCGCTGCTCGGCCAGCAACTGGGCGCTGTGGCCGGTATCATCGGTTTCGACCAGCTTCCAGTGCGGGTGGCCGTCGAGGAATTCGCCGCACTGGCGCAGGGCCATGGGGTGCGAGTGCACGGCCCGCACCTCGGCCAGCGTGGTGCCGGGCAGGGCCAGCAGGTGTTGATGAATGGGCAGGTACACCTCGCCGGTGACGCGCACGGCGTGGCGCTCCAGCAGCAGGTAGTTGGGCAGAATGCTGCCGGCCAGCGAGTTTTCCATGGCCATCAGGCTGGCATCGGCGGTGCCGTTCACCACGTGCGCCACCACCGCGCCAAAGGTGGCGCAGGGCAGCAGCGCCGGCTGCGCGCCGAAGAAGCACCGGGCCGCAACTTCGTGGAAACTTCCCTGAAAACCCTGAATGGAAACGTGCTGGGGCATGGTGTTAGGGGTCAGTTGTTGGTTGTCAGTTGTTCGTTTTTGATTGTCCGTTTTTGGTTGCTGGCGGTCGAATTTCCAATAACTGACAACCGACAACCAGCAACTGACAACTAATAATATGGACAATAAAAAAGGCCTCCGCTGTGCGGGGGCCCTGGGTTGTTGGCAAGCGTGTGGTGGCTAACACGGGCAACACAGGGCCGGCTGCTTCGGATAGAAGCAGTAGTAGCAATAGGTAAAAAAGTCGTGGTGCAGCGTGGGCATCTGAAAAGAAACGGACATTAAAAAAGCGCCTCCCGAAGAACGAGCGGCGCTGGAGAAGTTTGCGGGTTAGCTACAAACGGCGGCTCGTTCTACGCGGCGGCGTAGAAGGCATAATAGCCAAAAAAGGAGCGCGTCTGGAGCATGGTATGGGGTGTTTGGGGCTGCAAGGTAAGGGAGGATTTCAGAAAAGCAAATTTTGTGGTGGGCGGCGGGCGGGCGCGGGGCTCCAGCCCCCGTGGCTGTTAGTGGTGGACCTGCTGGCTCGTGGAATGGCATTGTTGGGGACAGTTTCAGGAGTAGTGTTCAGCGCATCGTAGCGCGAACTTTTAGTTCGCTTCCCCACGCCGGGGTAACCACTTGGTCTGCGACGCGAACTGAAAGTTCGCGCTACCGGCCACTGCCCCCGTGCCATTATCCGCCATCAGGGCATAACCCAAACCCCCAAAACCCGGTTTACAAGGCTTCGCATTCTCCCTAGCAATTTCATGGCTAAGCTATTTGAACCCCTTGCCCTGCGCGGTGTCACCCTCAAAAACCGCATGGTGGTATCGCCCATGTGCCAATACAGCGCCGTCGATGGCTTTGCCAACGACTGGCACCTGGTGCACCTGGGCAGCCGGGCGGTGGGTGGCGCGGGCCTCATCATTCAGGAGGCCACGGCCGTTTCGTTCGAAGGCCGCATCAGCCCCGAAGACCTGGGCATCTGGAAAGACGAGCACCTGCCCATGCTGCGCCGCATCAATGAGTTCATTGTGGCGCAGGGCAGCGTGCCGGGCATTCAGCTGGCCCACGCGGGCCGCAAGGCCAGCACCTACCGCCCCTGGAGCGGCGCGGGCGAAGTGCCGCTGAACGCGGGCGGCTGGCCAGTATTGGGTCCCGGCGACACCGCGTTTGCCAACGACTACCCGCAACCCGAAGCCTTGGACGCGGCCGGTATTCAAAAGGTAATCTCCGATTTCCGGGCCGCGACCGGGCGGGCGCTGGCCGCCGGCTACCAGGTGGTGGAGCTGCACGCCGCCCACGGCTACCTGCTGCACCAGTTTCTGTCGCCGCTGAGCAACCAGCGCACCGACGCGTACGGCGGCTCGTTCGAAAACCGCATCCGGCTGCTGTTGGAGGTAACGGCCGCCACCCGCGAAATGTGGCCCGACGAGCTGCCCCTCATCGTGCGCCTCTCGGCCACCGACTGGATGGAAGGCGGCTGGAACGCCGACGAGTCGGTGCAGCTCGCGGCGCTGCTCAAAACCCGTGGCGTCGATTTGATTGACTGCTCGACGGGCGGTAACGTGCCCAAGGCGCCCATTCCCGTCGGCCCCGGCTACCAGGTGCCCTTTGCCGAGCGCATCAAGGCCGAAACCGGGATTCTGACCGGCGCGGTGGGCCTCATCACTACCCCGGCCGAGGCCGAAGCCATCCTGGCCAACGGCCAGGCCGACCTCGTGCTGCTGGCCCGGGAGTTTCTGCGCGAGCCGTATTTCCCGCTGGCGGCGGCCCGGGAGCTGGGCGTGGATGTTGCGTGGCCGGCGCAGTACGAGCGCGCCAAACCGCGGGTAGCCACCGGGGCCGGCTCGCGGTAATGCCGTAGCGCAGACATAAGCTTCGCTGACCTTCGGTTGTGGTTCGCGTTTCCGCTCGCCAATCGTTGCACCGGTGCGCGGATGCGGACTACAAAGTCCGCGCTACAGCCCATTTGGCCGTTACCAGCAGCTGGCCCAGGTGGCGGGTGGTGTGCTCGGCGGCATGCACCAGCAGGCCGATGACGGTGGAGGGCACCTGCGCCCGGCCCACGCCGCGCAACTCGGTGAAAGCGGCGAAATCGGTGTGGCGCAGCTGGGCCAACGCCCGGTCGACCTGCTGGCTGAACTGCTGCTGGAGCTGCGCCAGCGTCCCGGCATCGGCGGGGAATGGCTCGGATTCTGCGGCCAGCGCGGCTAGCTGGGCGGAGCTGAGAGCTTCGCCGCGAGCATAGGTGAAGGTGCGGTCGAGCACGCCGGCCAGGTGGCGGAGGTGGAAGCCGACCGAGGCCACGCCGCCCGGCCGCTCGTTGAGCAAAGCGGGCAGAAAATCGGCGAGGGCGGCGGCCAGCTCTTCGCGGGCTTGCAGCAGGGCGTGGGCCACCGGCTGGAGCAGGGCCGGCACGCCCGGCACGGGGCCACGCAGCCAGACTTCGGGGGGAGCAGAATCAGACATACAAAATAGAAATATACGGGGCCTGCGGTGGGGGCGAAGCACCGTCATCGGGGCCGGATTTAGCAAATAGAAAACAAGGCGCGCAAACCCTTTCGGCAGTTTTAGCCGCCTTACCGGGGGTGTAGGGCGGCTATTTGCCGGGGGGCTGGGGTGCTACAACAAGGCCAGGCGTACTTTTGTGCTTATGTCAGAAATTAGCGAGGCGCTGCGCGCCGCAGCCGAAGAGTTCGGCACTCCCCTATACGTTTACGACGCCGCTACCATCACCCGCCAGTACCGCAAGCTGGAAAGTGCTTTTTCGCTGCGGCCCACGCGGTTTTTCTACGCTTGCAAGGCGCTGAGCAACGTGGCCATTCTGCGCCACATTCTGAGCCTGGGCGCGGGCCTCGACTGCGTGAGCATCAATGAGGTGAAGCTGGGGCTGCACGCCGGGTTTCAGCCCCACAATATCCTGTTCACGCCCAACGGCGTGACCTTCGCCGAAGTGACCGAGGCCAAGAGCCTGGGCGTCAACCTCAACATCGACAACATTTCGCTGCTGGAGCGCTTCGGGGCCACTTACGGCGGCTCGTACCCGGTGTGCGTGCGCCTGAACCCGCACATTGAGGCGGGCGGCAACTACAAGATTCAAACCGGCCACATCGACTCGAAATTCGGCATCAGCATTCACCAGCTGCGCCACCTCGAGCGCGTGGTGAAGAGCACCGGCCTGCACGTGCGCGGCCTGCACATGCACACGGGCTCCGAAATTAAAGACGTGGAGGTGTTTCTGCGCGGGCTGGCGGTGCTGTTCGACGCGGCGGGCCGCTTCCCCGACCTGGAGTTTCTGGACCTGGGTTCGGGCTTCAAAGTGCCCTACCGGCCCGACGAAACCGAAACCGACGTGACGGTGCTGAGCCAGCGCGTAGCGGCCGCGTTCAGCACCTTCGAGGAAGAGTATGGCCGGCCGCTGGAGTGCTGGTTCGAGCCGGGCAAGTACCTCGTCAGCGAAAGCGGCTCGCTGCTGGTGAGCGTGTCGGTGGTGAAGCAAACCACGGCCACGGTGTTTGCGGGCGTGAATTCGGGCTTCAATCACCTCATCCGGCCCATGTTTTACGAGAGCTACCACCGCATCAGCAACCTCACCAACCCCGCCGGGGCCGAACGGCTGTACACGGTGGTGGGCAACATCTGCGAGACGGACACTTTCGCCTGGGACCGCCTGCTGCCCGAAATCCACGAAAACGACCTGCTGGCGTTTCACAACGCCGGGGCCTACGGTTTCGAGATGAGCAGCAGCTTCAACTCGCGCCTGCGCCCGGCCGAGGTGCTGCGGCAGGAGGACGGCGAGCTGCGCCTGATTCGCCAGCGCCAGACGTTCGAAGACTTGCTGGCCGGGCAGGTGTGAGAATGAGGAATTAGGAGTTGAAAAAACGGGTCATGCAGCGCGCAGCGAAGCATGACAACTGGTTGCGACTCCTACCCCCCAACCGACTCCAGCCACGCCCGGGCCTCGCCTTCGTCCTCGAAAGTGCGGTAGGTGTGGGGCAGGTCGCGGGAGCCCAGGACCAGCTGCGTCATGGCCAGGCGGGCAAATACATTTTGGGCCACCAGCACCGCGCCGTAGCGGTAGCCGTGCTCGTGCACGGCTTTGGGCAGCCACTCGCCGGTCATCCAGGCCTGCTCGGCGGGGTTGAAGGGGGCCATCTGGCGCTGGTCGACGAGGATATTGGCCCACTGGCGGCGGCTGAGCGCCTGGGCCGTGTGGGTGAGCAAGGCGCGAAACTGCACGGTTTCGCGCGGATTGGGCTTGTATTCCAGCCGCAGGTAGCCCTCAGGTTCTTCCCAAAGGCGGCCAACACTGTTTTCGAAATAGAGGGAACGGGCGGCCAACGGCATCAACGAGAAATTAAACAAGACACAAT
>JALYUH010000443.1 GCA_030853985.1 Bacteroidota bacterium
CTGCGAGTCCGCGCCCGGGCGCGCGGCCTAACGAAACGCGGACTCGCAGCGTCCACGCTACATTCCGAACGAATTGTCCTTTTCGTTGGCATCCATGAAAATGCCGCCGTCGAGCTTCACCGATTTCACGGCTTTGGGCGTGGTAATCACGGCTTGCTGCTGGTTGGCGCGCCACACGGCGGCGGTCTGGTGCCGGGTTTCACGGGTGCCGTCGGCGTATTCGAGCTGCATATCGAACGGGGCCGCGAAGCCGCCGAGGTTGTTCACCGTCACGCTGCTGCCGGCTACCGGGCCCACGGCCAAATCAATGTAGCCGTTGGTGAAGAACCAGTTATTAAAAAACCAGGTCAAATCCTGGCCGCTGGCGCTGCTCATCGAGTTGAAGTAGTCCCACGGAATGGGGTGCTTGCCGTGCCAGCGGTCCATGTACTCGTGCAGGGCTTTCTTGAAGAGGGCATCGCCGAGCATATCCTTCAGGGCCAGGTAGCTGAGGGAGGGCTTGCCGTAGGCGTTGTTGCCGTAGCCAGCCTTGAGCTCGCTGCTTGGCGTGATGATGGGCAGGTCCTGCGCCGTGTTGGTATTGCGAATCCAGCCGTTCACGCGGAACTGCTTGTAGAGCTTATCGGCGGCCTCCACGCCGTTTTCGGTGCGGCCGATGAGCAGCTCGAACGTGGTGGCCCAGCCCTCGTCCATGTAGGCGTAGCGGCTTTCGTTGATGCCCATATAGAAAGGGAAGTAGGTGTGCGCGATTTCGTGGTCCTGCACGAACTCGGCGAACTTGGGGTCCTTCTGCGGGCTGTCGTTCACCATCATCGGGTATTCCATGTCGGCGAAGCCTTGGAAAGCCGTCATTTTGGGAAACGGGTAGGCCACGCCGGGCCAGTTGGCGGGGTTCGAGAACCAGCCCAGCGCGTACTGCGCGTTTTTCACCGACTGCCGAAAATCAACCGTCGAATCGGCGTAGGCGGCCTGCACGCTGGCGCGGCGCTTGGCTTTGGCATCCACCATCACGCTGGCGGCGTCCCACACGTAATGGTCGCTCAGGCCGAAGGTGACGTCGGAAATGTCTTTGGCGGTCCAGACCCAGGTGTTCATGGGTTGCTGGGCGGTGATGCTCTTTTTGGCCAAATCGGCGGCGGTGGCAATGTGCAGCACCGCGTCGCTGGTCATCGACTTATCGAGGCGCTTGGCGGCGGCGGGCTGGAGTACCTGTTTCGGGTTTTGCAGGGTGCCGGTGGCCCACACAATGTAGTTGGCCGGGGCCTGCACGCGCAGGGTGTAGTCGTTGAAATCGTTGTAGAACTCCTTGCTGTCCAAAAACGGCAGGCGGTCCCAGCCGGCGTAGTCGTCGTACACGGCCACGCGGGGGTAGAAGTAGGCCAGGAAGTAGGTGGTGGGGTCAATCATGCCCTCGCGGCCGCTTTCCTTGGAGATGGGGAAGTGCCAGGCCACGGCAAATTTCACCGAATCGTGCGGGGCTAGGGGCTTGGGCAGGCGCACGCCCGCAATGGTGCCGGTGCCTTGCACGGGCCGCGTTTGGCCGGCTACCCGGAAGGTGTCAATCACCAAGCCGGTGGTGAGGTAGTCGGCCGAGGCGTCGCCGTCGCGCGACACGCCGGGCCGGTGAATGTTCTGGATAAGGCGCAGAATGACTTGCCGCAACGTGTCGGGGCTGTTGTTGAAATAGGTGATGGTTTCGCGGCCGCGAATGTCGCGGGCGGGCGGCGCGGCCTGCATCGTGATGTCGTAGCGGGCGCGGTTCTGCCAGTAGTTGGGGCCGGGGCGGCCGTCGGGGCTGCGGGTGCCTTTGGCGAAGGCCGCTTTAATATCGCGCGGCATGTAGAGCGGCTGCGTTTGGGCGGCGGCCGTATCGGCGAGGCCGGCGAGCAGCAGGAGCGTGAGAAGGGGTTTCATCATAGCAAGGACAGACGGGATTGGGGAATGAGCGTTGCAAAGATGTAGCGTGGACGCTGCGAGTCTGCGTTTCGATGGGCCGCGCGTGGGCCGGGCACCCGGGTGCGGCCTCGCAGCGTCCACGCTGCAATCGGCAAGGCGCTTCCTGAATTTGCCCCGTCGATGCAATCCCCCCGTTCAGCGGCACAACCCCCGGCTGCATCTTTCGCCAAAAATAAGCCCAGCATTCAAGGCATATTTTTCGGGTCTAAAGCCCCAATATGCCCGTTCAGAATCATCGGCTGGCCTTCGCCAGCCGGGCAAGGCCAAAAAGGCCTAGCCGCCGCGCCGCCCGAGCGGGCCAGGGCGGCGGTGGGGGAGGGGCGGCCAATGGGCTGCGCTACGGCTCTGCTTATCGCGGAGGCGGCTCGGAAAGCCCGAATTTTATCCAACCCGGGGCTTTGTCAGGCGTAAACCCAGGTAGCCGGGCATTCTTCCGGCGCTATACTTTTTACTTTCCAAAACAGGCTATGAGCATCTTCAGCAGCGACAAACTCAAAGGCAAGAAAATTGCCATCATTGCCACCGACGGCTTCGAGCAGGCCGAACTCGACGAGCCCAAGAAATACCTTGAAGGTGAGGGGGCCGAAACCCACGTCATTTCCCTCAAAAGCGGCTCCATCAAGGGCTGGGATGGCCCCAAAAAGGACTGGGGCAGCAAGGTCGACGTCGACAAAGTCATCACCGACGCCAAGCCGGCCGACTACGACGCCCTCGTGCTGCCCGGCGGCCAGATGAACCCCGACATTCTACGCATGGACAAGGACGTGGTGGCCTTCGTGAAGGAGTTCGCCGGTTCCGGTAAAGTGGTGGCCGCCATCTGCCACGGCCCTTGGCTGCTGGTGGAAGCCGGCGTGGTGAGCGGCAAGCGCGTAACCAGCTGGCCCAGCCTGCACACCGACCTCAAAAACGCCGGTGCCCAGTGGGAAGATTCGGAAGTGGTATGCGACCACGGCCTCATCACCAGCCGCAAGCCCGAAGACATTCCCGCCTTCAACAAGAAGATTGTAGAGGAGATGCTGGAGCCCCAGCACGGCGGCCAGAACTAAGGTTTTCGCTGGTTTGATTTCAAAAGAGAAAGGCCGTCATGCAGAAGCATGACGGCCTTTCTCGATTTACCGGCTAGCGCCAGCCGCCGCCCAGCGCGTAGTAGAAGTCCGTTACGGCCTGGCGCTGCTGGAGCTGGTTGTTCACGCCGTTCAGCTGGGCCTGCAGCAGGCTTTGCTGGGCTTGCAGCACCTCGGTGTAGTTGGCGAAGCCGGCACGTAGCAGCTCCAGGGTGTACTCCACGGCTTTGCGGAGCGCCTCCAGCTGCAGGGCACGCAGGCGGGTTTTATCAGTCGCGCTGTGGTAGGAAAAGAGGGCGTTGCCTCCTGGCCGGCCACAAGCATGGTATGCTGGTAGTACGTAAATGGCTTCCACAAACCCGTCCACTTTGGGCCGGCTTTCCACGTTCTGCTGCCCCCGAATGGTGGCCGGATAGTCCTGGAAAAGCGTTACCGTATCGGGCCGCACCACCAGCACCGGGTAGTCCTTAATGGGGGCGGGGCCGCCATCCTTACCGCTTTTGCCGCCGGGGCCGCCGGCTGCGTCGTTTTCTTCCTGGAGTTGCAGGCGGCGGCGCTAAGCAGCACCAGCAGCAGGGCCGTACGGGCCGGCAAAGAGGTAATCAACAAGGGAATGGGGCCTAACTCGGTACCGGCGAACTGCCTGTACGAAAGGCCGTGGCTAAAAGCTACCCCGGTTCCCCGTTTCCCCGGCTTTTCGACCCGGCCCGGTATTCCCCCAACCATCTCCATTATTTTGCGAACCAACCTTGGCCCACCAGGGTTATTTCTGGACTTTCAGCCAGCCGCAGACATCCGTCAGCGCATCGGGCGAAAGCGAGGTTTTGAACGCGGCCACATCCTTCGCTACCTGTAAGGCGTGGTTGAGGCCCGGCAGGCGCAGCTCGGTCACGTGGGCATTGGCTTTCAAGCCCTTTTTCAGCAAATTCAGGTTGGTGGCGGCGTTCATTTCCGGGTCGTCGTCGCCCTGCATCAGCAGCACAGGGCACTGCACCTGCGGCAGCGAGGGCAGTGGGTCGAAGGCCAGATAGCTCCGGTAGGCCGGCGTGGTGAAGGCCTGCACGCTGGCTTGCACATCCTGCGGGGCAATGGCGGGGTAGCGC
>JALYUH010000445.1 GCA_030853985.1 Bacteroidota bacterium
CACTAGCCCGCTGAGTTGTGAAAAGAAAATCACGCCGTTACCGGCCTGCATTCTATTTATGACTAATTGCCCAGGTTTAACCAGCTTGTAGTCAATTAGGCTACTACTTTGCTGCGGCCGCTCAAAATGGTCATTATATGGGACTAGGCCGTGGTGCATTCTCATAGAAAGCAGAAGCTCGGAACCCGTGGTGGAGCGTAAGTCTACTTCACGAAGTATATATTTTATGCGGCGCACCTGCCAATGCGCCGGCACTTCCCCCAGCCACGCCACGCCCGAGTCCTTACGCGGTGCGTTAGTGTCCAGCCCCTGCGTCACGGCCCGGTGAATGAGGGCCTGCTTCTGCTCCGTCAGCAGCTTGATGAGTTGGCGCTTGTTGCGCAGTAGCCGCGCTATCTGCTTGGTCTTGCCATTTAGAAACGCTACAATGCGCCGCTGCTCTGGTAGCGGAGGAATCGGGAGAAAGGAAATGTTGAATTTGCTGTTATCAATATTTTGACCCTCTCGAATGCCTGTCACAAACAGCGTCAGGCTTTCAACAAAAGGCTTTGATTTCAGAAGATAAGCCAGGTATGACGCGTTTGCTGGCTCAGCGGGGACAAGTATGTTATACGCCGGGCTTATAATTCCCTGAAAGTAGGCGTATTCAATTCCGCCCTCAAATGAGCGCAAGCTTATAACGAAATCGCCAACACGGACGAGTTTCAGTAGATGAAAATCTTTGCTGGCTTCAACGGTGCGGCTGCCAACCATTGTTTTCAGCACAACACCCTGCTTCTGTGTCGCAGCTAGAAGCGGCTCATCAGGGTAGCCTTTTTCGCTTCTTTCTTTAAATAGACGCTTTACTTTAATAATTTCCCAATGCGCGGGCACCTTATCCAGCCAGGGCAGGCCGGCCGGCTTGTAGTCGGGGTAGGAGGGCAGGGGCTGGTTCATCGGGCAGCAGGGGTTTCGGCAGTTTGCAGGATGTCGTGCAGCAACCCATCGGTTTCAGCTTCCAGCGCGAAGATGTCGGCCGCTATTTCCTCCAGGTTGCGCAGGCGCTGCGGCTGGTAGAAATAGCGCGTGAAGGATATTTCATATCCCACCTGCGTCTTCGACGCGTCCACCCAGGCATCGGGGGCGTGGGGCAGCACCTCGCGCCGCACAAACCCCGTAATGCCTTCCTCCTCCAGCAGCGGCACCTGCTCGGTGTCGCGCAGCTCCGGGTCGGGCTCATACATCACCGTCGCCCCCTTCTCGGTGGGGTGGTTGTAGTAGCCCGCAAACTCCCAGCCGTCTTCGCCCGGCCCGCGCCAGTCTATTTCCGGAAATGGGTTTTCAGCCGTAAACTCGTCGCCCTCGTGCCATACCTGCCGGATAACGGGCACCGCCGTTTCGTCGCGCTCCGTCAGGGCCGTTTGCAGCAGCTTCTCCCGTTTGGCGGTCCAGCGCAGCTTTTGCCCCTTGGCTTCGGCTTGCACTGCCGCCACAAAGTCGTTGAAATCCAGGTGCGGGCCCGCGCCCAGCTTGCCGGCCACGGCCGCCACCATGGCCAACAGCTCAGGCTCCTTGTTCAGCGCGCACACCTTGCCAAAAGCAGCCAGCCGCTCTGCCGTTAGCTCCACGCGCAGCCGTAGGGGCCGCTCCACCACTATTTTGTGGTAGCCAAACGCCTCGTTCGAAAACAGCTTGCTCTGCTCGCTTTCCTCCAGGCTCATAAAGGCTTCCACAATGCGCGCCTGGTGCTGTGGGGCCAGCTCGCAGTTCTTCTTGCCCAGGTTCTTGCGCAACGGCTGCTGCCAGCCGCTGGCATCTATCAGCTGCACCTTGCCCTTGCGCCGCGCCTCCTTGCGGTTGCTCAGCACCCAGATATAGGTGGCAATGCCCGTGTTGTAAAAGATGTTCAGCGGCAGCGCAATAATGGCTTCCAGCCAGTCATTTTCCAGTATCCAGCGCCGGATGTTGCTCTCGCCCTGTCCTGCGTCGCCCGTAAACAGCGCCGAGCCGTTATGCACCTGCGCAATGCGCGAGCCCAGCGCCGTCTTGGTCTTCATCTTGGCCAGCTTGTTGGCCAGAAACAGCAGCTGCCCGTCCGAGGAGCGGGTGAGCAGGCTGAATTTTGGGTCGTCGCCATACGGAAATACAAAGCGCCGGTCACTGATTTCCTTCTTGCCGCCCATCTGCTCCAGGTCCTTGCTCCAACTCTTGCCGTAGGGCGGGTTGGCCAGCATGAAGTCAAACTCCATCCCTTCGTGCCCGTCCCGGCTCAGGGTCGAGCCGTAGGTGAAGTTCTGCGCTTCCTGGCCCTGGCCCTTCAGCAGCAAGTCGGCCTTGGTAATGGCGAACGTTTCCGGCTGTACCTCCTGTCCATACAGGTGAATCTGTACTTCCTTGTTTTGTTTCTCGGCCAGCTCGTGCAGGCGTTCCTCAGCTGCGGTCAGCATCCCGCCGGTGCCGCAGGCATCGTCGTACACCAGGTAGGTGCCGGAGCTGATGCGGTCAGCCACTGGCGTAAATATCAGGTCGGCCATCAGGCCCACCACGTCGCGGGGGGTAAAATGCTCCCCCGTTTCCAGGTTGTTTTCTTCGTTAAAGCGGCGAATCAGCTCCTCGAAAGCCGTCCCCATCGAGTGGTTGTCCAGCGCCGGCAGCTTTTCCGACCCGTCCGAATTCAGCACCGGCGTTGGCGCGAAGTTGATGGTCGGTGACAGGAACTTCTCAATCAGAAAGCCCAGCGCATCCGCGTCCATCAGCGTCGGAATCTGGTTGTTGAACTTGAACTTGTCCAGAATCTCGCGCACGTTTTCCGAATACCCGTTCAGGTACGTCCGAAAGTCAGCTTCCAGTTGTTGCGGCAGGGCCCGCGCAGTCAGGTCGCGCAGCCGAAACGGCGACGCATTGTGAAATGCCTGCCCGGCGGCCTGGTTCAGGGCGGCATCCTGCTCCGTAATACCGCTGTTGTCCAGCAGGAGCTTGGTGTCCAGTACGCGCTGTTTGGTCGGCTCCAGCACCGCGTCCAGCCGGCGCAGCACTATCATGGGCAAAATCACGTCACGGTACTTGCTGCGCACATACACGTCGCGCAAAACATCGTCCGCAATGCCCCAGATAAAGTTTACCAGGGCAGAGTGTTGGCTTGGGGTCATTACAATTTTTTATAGAAAATTAGAAACGCAAAGAAACGGGTTGGCCCGTGCCCGGTCACCATTGTTTAGGCAGCCGGCATGCCGTAGCCGCTCTTCACGTTCAGGTCCAGCAGTTGGGCGTACAACTCTGCCATGTTGCGGCTGGTAGCAGCCCAGTGAATCACCAAGTTTAGCACCGTTTCTGCATCCGTCGGGTAACCCATGCGCCCATCAGCGCCCCGCCGTCCGTTGGGCCGCATGCGGTGCCCCCTGGTCAGGTAGGTGTTTTTCTCTTCCCGAATTCGCTCCCGGTCCTCCTGGTAGCGGGGGTGTTGCGGCAGGTATTTTTTCAGCAGCTTGTCAATGCCCAGGTAGTACATGTTGTACATATTTTCCGGGTCCGACACGTAGCCCACCGCGTAGTCGCGCAGCTCCTGCTCGGTGATAACCTCGCCGGTGAGCGAGATTTTCAGCTGCTCGCCTTTCACCGCATCGGTACTGGCCAGCAGCATAGCCCGTTCCTCGTCTTCCGGACTGACTTTAATGCCTTGGTCCGGGGCGGCGGTTGTGTCGATGGGGTTGTTGTCCTCGCCGTCTACCGGCGCTTGGTCGTTGGGCTCTTGCATGGGGTTTACTGGTAAAAGGCGAATACTTGTTGTTTGAGGGCCGTCGTGTTTTCCAGCACCGTGCTCGACCACGAGAATACGTTCAGCCCATCCAGGGCCAGCTCCACTTTGGGAAAGTCTGCTTTGTACTTGGTCCAGGCTTTCTCGTCGCCGGCCTGGTGCATGTCATACATCGCGAAGTTGTACACAATGCTTGGGTGGACCTGCCACTCCTGCGCCTTCTTGCCCACTACCACCGAGTTACCCAGAAACGGGCGCACGTACTTGCTTTTGTCGCGTGAGCACAGGTACTCCCGCGCAAAGTCGTTGGCCTTATCCTCGTTCAGTAGAAAGATGTCGGGGTCGCCGGTCAGGTGCACCCGGTTCACGCGGATTTCCTCCCAGTCATATAGCACGTGGTGCAGCTCGTGCAGCAAGGCAAACCAGAGCGTGGGGTAGCTTTTATTGTAGTCCGTCAGCACAATGCCGGGCTTGTCCTGCACAGCCAGCGTCGCGCCGTGCACCTGCACGTTGCGCAGCAGCGGCTGGTACATCACCGTCACCCCACACCGGTACAGCGCCTGCACCACCGTAGCTAAGCCCTGCGTTACGTTCTGCGTGAAGGGCCGAATCTTCGGTATCAGGTCCAGCAGCATCTTTCGCTCGTAAGGGTAGGGGTTCTGCAGTCCCACCAGATGGGCATGGGCCGAGCGCACCCAAAAGTCCCGCATTTTGTCGCTGGCGCTGCGCTTGGTTTGCGAGAAGAGTGCCGTGATAGCCCCCATGTCAAACCCTTCGGTTTCTCCCAGGCCGAAGAACTCCCGCAGCCGGGTGGCCACGTCTTCGGGGCTGGCTTTTCCCGCCAGCACATGCCCCTGCTTGAGCCCTTTCAGGTCAAATGTGTCTAGCAGCCATGTTTTCATCTGAACCCGCTCCACGTCCTCCTTCACCGTATCGTTCTGGCGCGTGTACAGGCTGGCAAACTCGTTGTCGTTCAACCGTAGGAAACGGGCTAGCTTCAGCGCATTGGCGTAATCAATCCGCTTTGCCGACCCATCTAGAATCGCATGGAGCGCTTTGTTCTCAATTTCCAGCAGCTGTTGCGCCTGGTGCTGAGTTACCCCAAGTACCTGCAGCCGCGCTTCAAACTGCTGTCTCAAGTCAACAGCGTCAAAGCGCGAGTTGGCATCACGCAGCAGTTCTTCTATGCTTTCCATGTAGGTTGGGTAAATTTACCCGACAAAAGTATGCGATAATCGGACATAAGCAATAAAGTCGGGTAAATTTACCCGACTTTATTGCTTATGTCCGTAATTGTATTCTTCACATGGCACAACATGACGTTCCTCACGACCGCTTGCGCTGCTGCCGGCCCTTCAGCTTCTCGTAGCACCAGAAGGCCGCATCAAACGCTTCCGCCGTCAGCGTTACCAGCGAGTAGCGCACCCGGTCCCGCAAAATGAAGTCCTCCAGCGAGTCCCGGTGGCCCTGCTCCCGCAGCTCGGCCGCTTCTCCCGGCTCCAGGGCCTTGGCAATGTGCAGCTGATACGCTCCTTCGGGCGTCACGACCATGCTAACCCGCCGGTTGTGCAGGCGCCGCGTCACGCCGCGCTTAACCGAGATTTTTGTGAGTGGGCCCATCAAGTGGGCTGGAAAAAAGCGACTGGCCATAGATAGGGGAAAATGGAAAAGAGGAAACGCGGATAATATCAGCAAGAAAATTACCTGTCTGATAATCTGATTGTTGATAACCTGAAAAGCCTTGATTATTAGTCGTGTCTTGCAAACTAATTTAATTAGTGACAGATTTGCCAACAATATTAGTAACTATTTCGTTGCTAGTCCTCATTCCAAACACAATTATTTTTATGACGACCGTCGAAATTCTACAGATTATTCGGGAACCCATCTGGATAATTGAGTGCGAAACGCCCATTCCTGCCGGCTTTCCCAGCCCCGCCGAAGATTACCGGGGCACTAAAGTGGACCTTAACGCCATTTTGCTGCCCAATCCCGACTCCACCTACATGGCCCGCGTCAAGGGCACCAGCATGGACGGTGCCCCCGCACACATCACCGACGGCGCCATCATCACCGTCGATTGCTCCATCAAACCCGAGCCCGGCCATATCGTGGTAGCTGCAGTTGAGGGCGAGTTTACCATCAAGCGCCTCGAAAAGCGCGGTGCCGCTTACTGGCTGGTCCCCGACAACCCCAACCATCACTCCACCGACATCAGCCTGCTCGGCGACCGCTTCGAAGTGTGGGGCGTCGTCACCCACGCCGTCACCGAATTCATCAACGGCAAGCTCAAAGAGCACGTCCGCACCCGCCGCCTCCAGTAGCCCCACGGAACCGCCTCATGTTCGCCCTAGTCGACTGCAATAACTTCTACGTCAGTTGTGAGCGTGCCTTCCAGCCCGCGCTAAACGGCGTGCCCGTTGTCGTGCTTTCAAATAATGACGGCTGCATCGTGTCCCGCTCCGCCGAGGCTAAGGCTCTCGGTATCAAGATGGGGGAGCCCCTGTTCCAAGTCCGGCCCCTCATCGAGCAGCACCAGGTAAAGGTGTTCAGCAGCAACTACGCCCTCTACGGCGACATGAGCAGCCGCGTCATGAACTACCTGACCGAAGCCGCCCCCGAGGTCGAAATCTATTCCGTTGATGAGGCATTCCTTGGTTTGCACGGCATGTCCCGCTACATGGGCTCACTCGAATCCTACGCCCGCCGCATCCGCGCTGACGTTCGCCAGCGCACCCACATTCCCACCTGCGTGGGCATCGCGCCCACTAAAACCCTGGCCAAGCTTGCCAACCGCGTCGCCAAGAAAGATGCTTCCCTCGACGGCGTCCTGAGCCTCGAAACCCCCGAGGCCCGCCAGTGGGCCCTTGCTAAGGTGCCCGTCGAAGACGTGTGGGGCATCGGCCGCCAGTACGCCACCAAGCTCTACCAGCAGGGCATCACCACCGCCGCCGACCTGGCCCGCTGCTCCGATGCCTACGCCCGCAAGCACCTCGGCGGGGTAGTGGGAGCGAGGCTGGTGCGCGAGCTGCAGGGCTTCCCCTGCCACCAGCTCGCCCCGAGCGAGGACGGCACCCTGAGCCGCCAAAGCATCGCCTGTACCCGCACCTTCGGCCGCCCCCTCACCGACCTGGCCGACATCCGCGGGGCCGTCGCCGCTTTCGCCTCCCGCGCCGCCGAGAAGCTGCGCCGCCAGGGTTCCGTGGCCCACGTCCTCACCGTCTTCATCAGCCAAAACCGCTTCGGTCCCACGCCTCCGCCGCACACTCGTTCCGCGCAGTTCACCCTTCCCACCGCCACCAGCAACACCCTCGACCTGGTCAGCTACGCCAACGCCATCCTCAACCGCCTCTGGCAGCCCGGCCATACCTACGTCAAAGCCGACGTCATCCTCGACGGCTTTGAAGCCGCCGGCCAGCCCCAGCTGAGTCTGTTCGAGAAAGCCCCCGAACTCGTCCATCCCCAGGCCAGCGCCCTCATGAAGCGCCTCGACCAGCTCAATGCCCGCTTCGGCCGCGCCGCCGTTCAGGTCGCCGCCGCCCTGCCATCCCAACCCAAGCCCCGCGGCACCAAAGCCGCACCCGGCGTGCCCTGGCAAGGCCAGCAGCAACACCGCACTCCCGCCTTCACCACTTCGTGGGATGAACTATGGGAAATAGGGTAGGAGGAGCAGTCAGAAAAAAGGAACGTCATGCTAAGCGAAGGCGCAGCCGCAGTCGAAGTATCTCTACCGCAACAGCAATCAACTACCAACCCTTCTATCATGCACCACCACCACCACAACGACAATTTCCTGATTAGAATCGAATTGGAAGAGCCCGAACCCGGCTATCTAGTCTTCACTTTTCTGCGCGACCGCCGTGGCCGAGACTTCATAATTATGCTTGCCAAATGCGAGAATCGTGAAGAGCTCAATCGCGACGACCTGATTGATACTGTTGCCGATGCCTACCTCAAGCAGCCCGGCGAAGCCGCCCGCCTTGGACGCCACACGGTTGTATCGGCCCTCATTGAATGCCTACAACGCCCGAACCTCCTTTAAAAGAAACGAGCGGACCATCTGGCC
>JALYUH010000468.1 GCA_030853985.1 Bacteroidota bacterium
CGCTACCTGGTGCTACTCAAAGTGAGCGACTTAATTCTGATTCTTAACGTCGTTATTTTCGGCGTGGCGGTGCTGGTACTGGGCACCGAGCCAGCCCTGTATTCGATGCTCACCTACTTTGCCGCCGCCCGCGTGCTGGAGTTCGTGCTCAACGGCATCGAACAGTACACCGGCGTCACCATCGTGTCGGAACACAGCGAAGCCGTGCGCAAGGTCATCACCGAAAAGCTGGGCCGGGGCGTGACGATGTATCAGGGCAAATCCGGGTACGGCAAGCGCGGCGAGCTGGGAGTCGAGCGCGACATCGTGTTCACCGTGGTAACGCGGCTGGAGCTGCCCGCCCTGCGCACGGCCGTGCAGGAAGTGGACCCCAATGCCTTCATCGTGCAGTACCGTATCGATGACGCGCAGGGCGGCATCATCAAGAAGCGGGCGCTGCACTAGGGGCATTTTCCAGGACGACGGGGCGTCCTCATACTTCGTTACGCGCTGCGTGACGACGATTCATTTACGCCATTTCTCCAACTACTTAGCCGCCACCTTTTGGCGCCCGCTCCCACCCCGCCCCGCTTCCACGCTCCCGCCGGCCTCATCATTGGCCGGGCCGATGGGCCGGTGGTGCGCGCCACGGGCATCCGCTACGCCCGGGCCGCCCGGTTCCGGCCCCCCACGCTCGAGCCGCCCGCCACCGAGCCCATCCGGGCCACGGCGCCCGCGCCCGCCTGCCCGCAGCTCGCCGACCCGCGCGTGGACCAGGTATTAGGCGACCTGTTTGCCGCCCTTAGCTTCGATGAGGACTGCCTGCGCCTGTCCATCACCCGGCCGGCCGATTTTCGGGCCGACGAAAAACTGCCCGTCGTCGTGTGGGTGCACGGCGGCTCGTACGTGTCCGGCGCGGGCGATTTGGCGATTTACGACCCCGCCGTTTGGGTGGCCGAGCAGCGCGTGGTGTTTGTGGCCGTCACCTATCGGCTGGGGCTGTTCGGTTTTCTGGGCACCGAAGCCACGCCGCCTAATCTCGGCCTGCTCGACTTGCGGGAAGCCCTGCGCTGGGTGCAACGCAACATTGCCGCGTTCGGCGGCGACCCGGCCTCGGTCACGCTGTTCGGCCATTCTTCGGGAGCGGATGCCATTGCCCAGCTCATGCTGACGGCGGACGCCACTAGGCTATTTCGCCGCGTGATGCTGCACAGCGCGCCGCTGGGCCTCACCCGCAACCGCCAGCGCATGCTGCGGGCCATGCGTCGGGCCGTGGGGGAACTGTCGCCCACGGCTGCCATCGCCGAGGTGCTGGCCCGCGAAAGCGCCGTGACGAAGGCCGCCCGCTGGCAGGGCCTGAAAAGCGGCATGCCCTTCGGCCCGCAGTACGGGGCCGCGCCGCTGCCCCCCGAAACCGATGTTGACGCGACCTGGACCGCCGTAGCGCCGCACATCGACGTGCTCATCGGGGCTACCGCCGAAGAAACCCGCTTTTTCGCCGTCATCGACCCCACTTTCAACTGGTTGCAGCGGCTGCCGCTGGCGGGTGGCCTGCTGGTGCGCCTGCTCACGAGCGTGACTTCGCGCCGTATTTACCTGGCCCCGGCGCGGGCATTTGCCGAGCATCAGGCCCGCGCCGGCGGCCGGGCCTGGCGGTTTTTGCTCACGTACCAGCCGCCCGGCAGTCCGTTCGGGGCCGCGCACGTTGTCGATTTACCGCTGCTGCTGGGCAACCGGGCCAGCTGGGCCGCCACGCCGCTGCTGGGCGAGGCCGATTGGGAAGAATTTGACAAGGCCGGCCGGCAGGTGCGGCAGCTCTGGGCCGATTTTGCGCGCACCGGCACGCTGCCCGAACGGGTGCTTATTCCCGGCGTGCTGGAAGTGGAAAAGGCAGTGCCAGGAATTGGGTAAGCGCACAAAAAAAGCGTCGTGCCCCGGCTAAGCCCGGCACGACGCTTTTTCGCTTCAGATAACTCGAAATTACACGGGGGCCTGGTCGTAGCGCTCACCGTCGAGCGTGGGCCACGCGCCCTCAAACAGGAACTCGGCCAGGGGCTTGCGCACGCGGGGCGCGGTCTCCTTTTCGCTCAGCCCGGCGGGCAGCGCGGAGGCCGGGCCGGGGTAGCCCAGCGTGAACACCACCACCGGCTCGAAGCCTTCGGGGATGCTGAAGGCGGTGCGCAGGGCCGCCGGGTTGAAGCCGGCCATCTGGTGAATTTGCAGGCCCAGCTCGGTGGCCTCAATGGCCAGCGTGGCAGTGGCCTGGCCCACGTCGTACTTGGCCCAGCCGTTGGCATTGCCATCGTGCGAGAACGTCAGCTTAGCTACGCCGACGGCCAGCACGGGGGCTTTTTTGGCCCACACTTGGTTGAATTCCAGCACCCCACCCAGAATTTTTTCGAACGCTTCGGAGCTACTGGTTTGGCTGCCCATAATGTAGCGCCAGGGCTGCTCGCCGTAGCAGGACGCGGCCGACGAGGCGGCCGTAAAAACCTGCTCCACGGCTTCGGCCGAAACGGCTTGGTCGGAGTAAGAACGCGGGCTGCGGCGCTGGGTCAGCACCGGCATGATTTCGTGTTCGAGGGTGAGGACGTTGGTGGTATCGGCCATGAGGCGGGGGGTATGATGAAACTGTCGGCGGCTTAACCGCGGGTGGGGCGCGAAGTTTTGCCCGGCCTGCTGCTGGCAGTTGGGTCCGGCTTCCGAAAAAATGCGTTCTGGGGTTGGCGCGTGACGTCCAAACCGGCTTACCTTTCAGCCACGTTCTTTCGTCGTTTCGACCTTCCCTCACGCTATGCAACCCGCCCCCAACGCCCCCGACACCCTGTTTCCCGATTCGCTGCTGGTTGAAGTAGCCTGGGAAGTCTGCAACCAGGTGGGTGGCATCTACACCGTTATCCGCAGCAAGGTGCCAGCCACCGTGCCCGCCTGGGGCGACCGGTATTGCCTGCTGGGGCCCTACTTCCCCAACATGGCCCAGGGCGAGTTTGAGCCCCACGACGACCTGACCGTGCACACCGGGGCCGACCCGTTCGCGGCCGCTGTGCGCACCATGCGCGCCCAGGGCTACGACGTGCAACTCGGCACCTGGCTCATCACCGGCCGGCCCCGCGTGGTCCTCATCAACCCTTTCCAGACCTACGACCGCCTCGGCCAGCACAAGGCCGAATTGTGGGCCAACCACGGCATTCCGGCCCCCGACAACGACGATTTGCTGCACCAGGTCATCGCCTTCGGCCACCTTACTACGGTTTTCTTTCAGCACCTTGCGGCCCAGAAAACGGCCGAGCAGCGCCTGCTAGGCCATTTCCACGAGTGGATGACCGGCGTTTCCATCCCCGAGCTGCGGCGCCTGCAGGTGCCGGTGCATCTGCTCTTCACTACCCACGCTACGCTGCTGGGCCGCTACCTGGCCATGAATGACCCCGCCTTCTACGACCACCTGATGTGGGTGAGCTGGGAGGCCGAGGCCAAGAAGTTCAACATCGAGCCGGCCGTGCGCATGGAGCGCGCCGCCGCCCACGGCAGCCACGTGTTCACGACGGTGAGCGAGCTGACGGTGCGCGAGTGCATCTATTTATTAGATAGAATTCCGGATGCGGTGCTGCCCAACGGCCTCAACATCGAGCGGTTCGTGGCCCTGCACGAGTCGCAGAACCTGCACCAGCAGTACAAGGCCAAAATCCACGAATTCGTGATGGCGCACTTCTTCCAGTCGTACGCCTTCGACCTGGACAAGACGCTGTATTTCTTCACCTCGGGCCGCTACGAGTACCACAACAAGGGCTTCGACCTGACCCTCGAAGCCCTGGCCCGCCTCAACTACCGCCTGCAGCAGAGCGGGTTGGAGGGTAATGTGGTGATGTTTTTCATCACCAAGCGGCCCTTCACCAGCATCAACCCGCAGGTGCTCGAGCGCCGCGCCATGCTGAACGAGGTGCAGGAAACCTGCCCCGCCATCGAGCGGCAGGTGGGTGAGCGCCTGTTCTACGCCGCCGCCGCCAGCCAGGACCACAAGCTGCCTGAGCTCAGCACGATGGTGGACGACTACTGGCGCCTGCGCTACCGCCGCCAGCTGCAGAGCTGGAAAACCAATGCCCTGCCCCCGGTCATCACCCACAAC
>JALYUH010000474.1 GCA_030853985.1 Bacteroidota bacterium
TGGGGCTGTCGGGCCTTTGCTGCCTGGCGTCGGTGCTGGTGCTGGGCACGGGCTCCGGGGCGGTGCTAGGGGCTTTTCTGGGGTTTTGGGGGCTGGTGGTGGTAGCCGATTCGCCGATGTTTTCCACGCTGGTGGCCCGGCACGCCCCAGCCGAAACGCGCGGGGCCGCGCTCACCATCGTCAACTGCCTGGGCTTTGCCCTCACCATTGGCAGCATTCAGCTCACCAGCCGGCTGGGGCCGCTGCTGCCGCCGCACTTGCTGCTGCTGCCGCTGGCCGTGGGGCCGGCGCTGGGGCTGTGGGCCCTATGGCGGGGGCGGCAGCTGGTGGAGGCGTGAGGGAGCGCTGATGGGCCCCGCTCCCACCCCGCTCGCCGGACGAATACCCCCCCGAAACTTGGAGCAACAGAGAGCCCCGTCAGTGGCTGGCGGGGCTTGCTGTTGCTTCTTGGAGTTTACGAAACTCATCAACTAATGAGGTTTCTTAAACTTTAATTGGTAGACGAGTTTCTTAGACTTGGCTCAGGCAAAGAAGGCGGTTCCAAGCCCCAATGCAACTTGCTGGCTGTTTATTTTAGTAGTTCAGGAAAAAGAGGCTTTACCTGCAGGTACTTTTCATGAGGCGCTTGATATCCTTTTCCGCCGCTGGTGTGTAGCTCCATTCCAGGGCTTGCCGCAATGCCTCACACGCCCCACTGGAGTCGTTGGTTTTTAGTTGGGCCTGCGCGAGAAGGTAGTAGAACTGGCCTTTGTCGCGGGAGGGCACGAGCGCCAAGCATTGTTTCAGGTCCGTAATGGCCGCCGCATGGTTGCCGGCATCGGTGTTGGCCAAGGCCCGATTGGCATAGGCGCTGATGTAGTGCCCGTTGATGCGAATCGCCTGCGTAAAATCAGCCACGGCCTTGGGATACTGCTTTTGCTCGTAGCGTAACCAGCCCCGGTTCAGGTAGGAAAGCGAATCCTGCGGGTTAAGCTGCACGGCACGGCTCAAGTACTGGCCGGCGCGGGCCGTATCTCTTTGCAGCAGGTACCAATAGCCGGTTCTTCCATGAGCAAACGCATTGGTGGGAGCCAGTGCCAGCAGTTGTTCGTTCGTCGCAATGGCCCCGGAGTAATCCCGTCGCAATGACTGGGTGTAAGCTTGGCTGGCGTAGTATTTCAGCAGTGCTTCGTTGCCTTTGTCGTGACGCTTGCCGAGCTGCATAAATCGTTCGGCTTCCTCTATCTGACCTTGTTGCCGCAGGTACGCACTGAAGCCGTAGTACACGTCCGCCGCCGTGGAATCGAGTAGCCAGGCCTGGTTGAAGCGCTTGATGGCCGTGGGCGCATGGTCAGTAGCCAGATAGTGCCACCCGAAGTTGACATGGGCCTGCGTGGCGGCTTGGGCAGTACCGTACTGGCGCAATACCTGCGCAATGAACTGTTTGTCGACTTCCAGTTGCGCCGCCGTCTTGGTCAGCCCCCCATAGCGCGGCCGCTCGTTGATTCTGTCTTTGGCCCGTAGGGCATCGGATTCGCCATATCTGGGATTTGAGTTGGTAGGATTCTGCGCCTTTGAAGCCATTTGCATTAATAGCAAAACGCCCACTAATAGCCATGCTCGCATTCTGATTCTGATAAAATTTGGATAAGCTCAAAAACAAACAACCTGCTAACGGCTAAGCTACGTGGTCGCACGACATTGGAAATCGAAAGACGACGCCAAGGCATGTTGCGCGGGCCAGATAACGTAGCACTGATGCATGGGCACAGCAGTACACGCAAAGGGTACAATTCGTGGTCTATCAACTTTTCGCAAGTTAGTCCGCTTAACGAAACCATACCCACTAAAAAAGCCCTGCCAGCACGCAACTGGCGGGGCTCTCCGTTTTTCCGGCGGCGCGGGCTTAGTCCTTGGGGGCCGCGCCGCCTTTCGGGCCGCCGCCGCTGAGGATGATGAGCTTGGTGTAGCCCTGGAAGCGCAGCCAGACCTCGTGCTTGGTGGGCGAGCTTTGGTAGGGCTTGAGCTGCACCCGCAGCTCCTTGATGAGGTTGGCGTTGCGGCGCAGCAGGGCGATGAGGGTTTTGCGGTCGGTGCTGCCGGCTACCACGGCGGTGCGCTGGCCGGTCTGCTTTTGCTCGAAGCGGGCCAGCAGGCGGGCGGTTTCGGCCAGGTCGTCGGCCGTGAACTCGCGCTTGGCCAGCGCGGCGCTGAGGGGGGCGGCCTCCTTCAGCAGGGCCGTGATGATGCTGGCGAAGCTGGCATCGCCGGCCTGCGCGAGGTCGGTGCGGTTGTAGCGCACGCGGCCGGCCAGGTCCTCGTCGGTATTGGCTTTGCTGGCGGCGTGGGCTTGCAGGGCGGCGGCCAGGCGGGCGGCCAGGGCCTTGAGCTGGGTTTTGGCGGTGGCCTTTTGCTGGGTGGTGGCGGTGCTGTCGTCGCCCATCACGGCAGCTTCCAGCAAGCGGGCCTGGGCCAGGTTGGCGGCGTGCTCGGTGCGCAGGGGCGCGAGGTCGGCTTCCAGGGGGGCGTAGCTGGGCTGGTCGGCGAGCAGGCCGGCGGCGGTGGCGGTGTCGCGCAGGAGCTGCGCGTTGAGCTTGTTGTTGTCCATATTGGGGGGCCGTTAGGGGTAGATGATGGCGTCAAACGTAGCCAATATTTCGGTAGAGTTGCGCCTTTCCCGGCCTTGCGGCCCCCGCCCCTTCCATCCCTGCGCCCGCCAGGGGCTTCATAGGTGCCGCCAGGGGCTTCCCCGGTGCCGCCAACCGCCTCATAGCTGCCGCCAGCGGCTTCAGTGGTATCGCCAGGAAAATTATAGGTGCCGCCAACTGCTTCATCGGCACAAACCCTCCGCCCGATTGCCCGCCAGTCGTTTCATAGCTGCCGCCAACCGCTTCATTGGTACAAACCTTCCGTCAGTGGTGCAAACCTTCGTTCAACGGCGTGCCGCTACCGGCTCACCACCTCCTCCAACCGTAGCCGCCGCTCAATGGCATCGGTCGCTTTTTCCAGGATATTGAAGGCGTTTTTGGCCATCGTATTCCCGTTGTCCAGCGTGGGGTTGATTTCGACCATCTCGAAGCAGACAACCCGCTCGTTTTCCAGCAGGTCCTGGCACAGGTTTTCGGCTTCGGAGAGGTAGAGGCCGTCCTCCACGGGCGTGCCCGTACCAATGCTGAAGCTCGAATCCAGGCTGTCTACGTCGAAGGAAATGTACACCATGTCGCAGAAGCGCAGGTGCTCATAAATCTCGCGGGTAAGCTGGCGCGAGCCCTTTTCTTTGATTTCGGGCAGCTTTATCCACTTGATGCCCAACTCCGCGATAAGGGCCTCCTCCTGCTCCTCGGTGTCGCGCACCACCACGTACACCAGGTGCTCGGGCCGCAGCTTGGGGCCGGGCTCGCCCAGGTTTTGCAGCCGCCGCCAGAAGAACTCCGTTTCCGGGTCGGGGATGTTGCGCTGGTGCTTCCGGTTGTCCACGCCCAGGGCGGCGGCCAGGGGCATGCCGTGTACGTTGCCGCTGGGCGTGGTGTAGGGCGAGTGCAGGTCGGCGTGGGCATCAATCCAGATGACGCCCAGCGTTTTGGCCGGGTACGCGGCCTTGATGCCGGCAATGGTGGCGCTGGCGCTGCTATGGTCGCCAGCCAGCACCAGCGGAAACTCGCCGAAGCGCAGCGTCTGCTCCACGGCGCTGGCAATGCCCTTTTGCACCGTATAAATGCTGTCGATGTGCTTGGCGAAGGGAAAATGGTTTTTCTCGAACAGCACGTGGTTCAAATCGGGCAGCACCACGGAGTTGAACCGGCGGAAATAGTCGGAACCCTTATTCAGGCAGGCCACGCGCAGCGCGTCGATGCCCATGCCGGAGCCACGGGTACCCGCTCCAAGCTCGGAGCGTACTTCCAGTAATTTAATGCGTTTCATCGGAGAATGGGAATGAGGGTAAGCAGGATGGCGGCACCGTTCCAAGAGGTTTCATTTAACATTTATCAATTAACATTTAACAGCTGTTCGACGGGCGCAAATGGCGCAGATTGAATGACTGTTAAATGTTAATTGATAAATGTTAAATGAAAACCCTTCGAGCGCTGCCTTGCGGCAGAAAAATCTGCCGTAGCCAAGTCGCTTATTATTCCATTGTCACGATGCAGGGCGGGATAACGGGAGAACAACAAGCGGTTCCCGGCCGTTATCCTGACCCCGGCGGTACTTTTGTACGGCCCGCCGCAAAGGTCGGGCTTTTTTGCCGTTTTCAACACCCGAATGGATACGTACCACGACCTCATCTCCCAGACCTTCGATTTTCCCACGGCCGATTTCACCGTCCAGGACCACGAGCTGCGCTTCCACGACATCGACCTGATGGCCCTCGTCGAAAAGTACGGCACCCCGCTGCGCCTCACTTACCTGCCCAAAATTAGCTCCCAGATTCAGCGGGCCAAGCAATGGTTTGCCGACGGCATCGCCGAAACCGGCTACACCGGCACCTATTCCTACGCCTACTGCACCAAGTCGTCGCACTTCCGCTTCGTGCTGGAGGAGGCGCTGAAAAACGACATTCACCTCGAAACCTCCTCGTGGTTCGACATCAGCATCATCCGCAACCTGCATGCCCAGGGCAAAGTCGATAAGCAGAAGCACATCATCTGCAACGGCTTCAAGCCCGAAGCCTACAAGAAGGAAATCGCCGACCTCATCAACGACGGTTTCGTGAACTGCATGCCCATCATCGATTCGCCCAACGAAATCGAATACTACCACGACCACGTG
>JALYUH010000477.1 GCA_030853985.1 Bacteroidota bacterium
TAATGCCGGCGCTGCCCCGCAAAACCGCACCCCCGACACCGACGACGACGATAACGATAAACTCTTTGGCTCGTCGGGTCCCGGCGGACGCGGTGCTGGAAGCGGTGCTGGCGCAGGAGCCAAAAAGCCCGGCGAAAAATCGCGCACCCCGGTGCTTGACAACTTCGGCCGCGACCTCACCAAAATGGCAGAGGAAGACAAGCTCGACCCCATCGTGGGCCGCGAGAAGGAAATTGAGCGCGTAGCCCAAATCCTGAGCCGCCGCAAGAAAAACAACCCCATCCTCATCGGCGAGCCCGGCGTGGGCAAAACGGCCATCGCCGAAGGACTCGCCCTGCGCATCATCCAGAAAAAGGTGAGCCGCGTGCTCTTCAACAAGCGCGTGGTGACCCTTGATTTGGCTTCGCTGGTGGCCGGCACCAAGTACCGGGGCCAGTTTGAGGAGCGCATGAAGGCCGTAATGAACGAGTTGGAAAAGTCGCCCGACGTGATTCTGTTCATCGACGAGTTGCACACTATTGTGGGTGCCGGCGGCGCTTCGGGTTCGCTCGATGCCTCGAACATGTTCAAGCCGGCCTTGGCCCGCGGCGAGATTCAATGCATCGGCGCTACCACGCTGGACGAGTACCGCCAATACATCGAGAAGGACGGCGCGTTGGCCCGTCGTTTCCAAATGGTGATGGTGGACCCCACCACGCCCGAGGAAACCATCGAAATCCTGCACAACATCAAGGACAAGTACCAGGACCATCACCACGTGGTGTACACTGATAAGGCCATTGAGCAGTGCGTGATGCTGAGCGACCGGTACATGAGCGACCGTTTCCTGCCGGACAAGGCCATCGATATTCTCGATGAGGCCGGTGCCCGCGTGCACATCAACAATATTGTGGTGCCCGAGGACATTCTCACGCTCGAAGAGCAGATTGAGAACATTAAAGGCGAGAAAAACCGCGTGGTGAAATCGCAGAAATATGAGGAAGCCGCCAAGCTTCGCGATACCGAGAAGAAGCTGCTGGACCAACTCGAAACCGCTAAAAAAAGCTGGGAAGAGGAGACCAAAAAGAAGCGCTACACGGTGAAAGAGGAGAACGTGGCCGAGGTTATCGCCATGATGACCGGCATCCCCGTTTCGCGCGTGGCCCAGAACGAAAGCCAGAAACTCCTCAACATGAACGAGGAGCTGCAAGGCAAAGTAATTGGCCAGGATAAAGCCATCAAGCAGCTGGTGAAAGCCATTCAGCGCACCCGCGTGGGCCTGAAGGACCCCAAGAAGCCCATTGGCTCATTCGTGTTCCTCGGCCCGACGGGCGTGGGCAAGACGGAGCTGGCCAAGGTGTTGGCTACTTACCTCTTCGACAAGGAGGATGCGCTGGTGCGCGTGGATATGTCGGAATACATGGAGAAATTCAGCGTGTCGCGCTTGGTGGGCGCGCCTCCCGGCTACGTGGGCTACGAAGAGGGCGGCCAGTTGACGGAGAAAATCCGCCGCAAGCCGTACTCGGTCATTCTCCTCGATGAAATCGAGAAGGCGCACCCGGACGTGTACAACCTGCTGCTGCAGGTGCTGGACGACGGCATCCTAACCGACGGCCTCGGCCGCAAGGTGGACTTCCGCAACACCATCATTATCATGACCTCAAACATTGGGGCGCGTGACTTGCAGGACTTCGGCGCGGGCATCGGCTTCGGCACCAAGGCCCGCCAGGAGAACATGGATGAGTTGACTAAGGGCACCATTACCAATGCTCTGAAGAAGACCTTCTCGCCCGAGTTCCTCAACCGTTTGGATGACGTTATCGTCTTCAACTCGCTGGACAAAAAGGATATCCACAAAATTATCGACATCAGCCTGGCCAAGCTCCTTTCGCGGGTGCAGGCCCTGGGCTACCGCGTTGAGCTGACGGAAGCCGCCAAGGATTTTGTGTCGGACAAAGGCTACGACCCCAAATATGGTGCTCGCCCCTTGAACCGGGCCATCCAGAAGTACATCGAAGACCCAATTGCCGAGGAAATCCTCAAGGCCCAGGTGGTGCACGGCGACGTTATTACGGCCGACTATACGGAAGGTGCCGAGGAGCTGACCTTCGCCGTGAGCAAAAGCGGCGAGGTGCAGAACCTTGCCAGCGACGAGCGCCCGGCCGACAAACCGGAAACGCCCGACGCCGACGCGAAGAAGTAAGTTGTCGCGCACGCTTTAGCTTGTGCCTGTTAGAAGAAGCCGGCTTCCGCAAGGGAGCCGGCTTTTTTGCGCCCATGCAGTACCTTGGTGCTTGATTTAGAACCTCCTACCGGCACTTACGGTACTTCTCAACTTCTCTTTATGAATTTTCTGCAACGAATGGCCTTCGCCGGGGCCGGGGCGGCTTTGGCCGGTGGTGGGGCATTGGCCCAAACCACGCCGGCAGCGCCGCCGGTAGCTCCCATCAAGGTGAAAGTTTTTACCAATTTCGGCATTCAGCGCACCGATAACTACTATTGGCTGAATAAACCCGCCGACCCGGCGGTACTGAAATATCTGAACGCCGAAAACGCCTACTACGACCAGCAGATGGCCGCCGTGGTGCCGTTGCAGAAGAAGCTGGCCCTGGAAATCAAGAACCGCATCAAGCAGGAAGATGCCACCGAGCCCTACCGCGACAACGGCTACTACTATTACTCGCGCTACGAGTTTGGGCGCGAATACCCCATCTACTGCCGCAAAAAGGGCAGCGCAATTGGCCCGGAAGAAATTTTGCTGAACGGCGACGAGATGGGCACCGGCCGGCCCTACTTCCAGATTGGCGACTGGGCCGTGAGCGACAACAACCAGCTGCTGGCTTTTTCGACCGATACCGTGAGCCGCCGCCTCTACACGCTGCGCTTCCGCAACCTGGCCACGGGCAAGGACTACCCGGAACGGATTCGGAATACCGGCGGCGAAATGGCCTGGGCGGCCGACAATAAAACCGTGTTCTACACCCGCAAGGACGTGAATACGCTGCTGCCCTACCAGGTGTACCGCCACGTGCTGGGCACCGACCCCAAGAACGATGCCCTCGTGTACGAGGAGAAAGACAATACCTATAACGTAAGCGTTAAACGTTCAAAATCAAAGAAATACATTGGCCTGGAACTGGTCAGCTCGCTGTCGTCGGAGTACCGTTATATCGATGCGGCGGCCCCGGCCGAACAGCCCAAAGTGTTTCAGCGCCGCGAGAAAGACCACCTCTACGACGTGGAGCACCTGGGCGATAAGTTTTACGTCCGCACCAACCTGGGCGCGCCCAACTACCGCCTGATGGTAACGCCCGTGGCGACCACCGGCAAATCGGCCTGGACCGATGCCCTCACCCGCCACCCCGAAATCTTCCTCGACCGCTTCGAGCTGTTCAGCAATTACGTGGTGCTGAACGAGCGCAAGGGCGGCCTGCGCCAGCTGAAAGTGGTGAGCCTGAAGGACAAGCAGGAGCACTACATTCCCTTTGAGGAGCCGGCCTACACCGCCACCATCGGCGTGAATGCGGAGATGGACACGCCGGTGCTGCGCTATAATTACACCTCGCTCACTACGCCGGCTTCGATTTTTGAGTACGACATGGGCACCCGCACCGGCACCCTGGTGAAGGAGCAGGCCGTGCTGGGCAACTACAACAAGTTCGACTACGTGACGGAGCGCATCTTTGTGAAGTCGCGCGACAACAAGTTCATTCCCATGGCGTTGGTGTATAAAAAAGGCACCAAGCTCGATGGCAGCGCCCCGCTGCTGCAATACGCCTACGGCTCCTATGGCTTCTCGCAGGACCCCACCTTCAGCGCCACCCGCCTGAGCCTGCTGAACCGCGGCTTCGTGTACGCGCTGTGCAACATCCGGGGCGGGCAGGAAATGGGCCGGCAGTGGTTCGAGGACGGCCGCATGGCGCACAAAATCAACAGCTTCAACGACTTCATCGACTGCTCGGAATACCTCACCAAGCCACAGGACGTGCGCGTGGGCAACGCTACCGTCAAGAAGCAGTTCACGGCCAAGGACAAGCTGTTTGCGATGGGCGGCAGCGCCGGCGGCCTGCTGATGGGCGCGGTGGTGAACATGCGCCCCGACCTGTACAAGGGCGTGATTGCCGCCGTGCCGTTCGTGGATGTGGTCACGACGATGTCGGACGCCAGCATCCCGCTCACCACCGGCGAGTACGACCAGTGGGGCAACCCCGCCAAGGAGGAGGAATTCAAGTACATGCTTTCGTACTCGCCCTACGACAACGTGGAAAAGCAGGCCTACCCCAACATGCTCGTTACCACCGGTTTGCACGACTCGCAGGTGCAGTACTTTGAGCCGGCCAAGTGGGTGGCCAAGCTCCGCGCCACCAAAACCGATATGAACCTAGTGCTGCTGCACACCGATATGGCGGCTGGCCACGGCGGCGCTTCGGGCCGCTTCAAGTCGATTGACGACACGGCGCGGCAGTACGCGTTTTTGCTGCTATTGATGGGCAAGACGCAGTAAAAGCTGAACAGATGCAGGGGCGGGGGGCTTGCTCCTGCAATATTCCCCCGCCCCATAATCTACCCGTAACCTACCTTTGGGCTTCAATCCCGCGCAACCATCCCACCCGCGCGCTTAGCCCTGCTCATGCCCGACCCGCACGCCCACGCCCACCTGTCCAAAACCGAATTGCTGGCCCGCAAAAACGAAGAAGCCCTGCTCGGCGGCGGCCAGGCCCGCATCGATGCCCAACACAAGAAAGGCAAGCTCACCGCCCGCGAACGAGTTGATTTGCTGATGGACGAAGGCTCGTTCGAGGAAATCGGCAAGTTCGTCATGCACCGCTCCAAGGACTTCGGGCTGGATAAGGAGCACTACCTCGGCGATGGTGTGATAACCGGCTACGGCACCGTGAACGGCCGCCTGGTGTACGTTTTCTCGCAGGATTTCACGGTGTTCGGCGGCTCGCTAAGTGAAACCCACGCCGAGAAAATCGTAAAAATCATGGACCTCGCCATGAAGAACGGCGCGCCCGTGATTGGCCTCAACGACTCGGGCGGCGCCCGGATTCAGGAAGGCGTGGTGAGCCTCGGTGGCTATGCCGACATTTTTTATAAGAATACCCTGGCCAGCGGCGTGGTGCCGCAGCTCTCGGCCATTATGGGGCCGTGCGCGGGCGGCGCGGTGTATTCGCCGGCCATCACCGACTTTATTCTGATGGTGGAGCACACGAGCTACATGTTCGTGACCGGCCCCAACGTGGTGAAAACCGTGACCCACGAAACCGTGACCAGCGAGGAGCTGGGCGGCGCGAGCACCCACTCGGCTAAAAGCGGCGTTACGCACTTTTCATGCGCCAATGAGGTGGTGGCCCTCAACCACATCAAGCAGCTGCTGAGCTACATGCCTCAGAACTGCGAGGAAACCGCGCCCGCCCAGCCTTACGAGGCCGGCAGCGACGAAAGCCGCCCCGCGCTCGATAAGCTGATTCCGGAGAATGCCAACCAGCCCTACGACATGCGCGAGGTGATTGAGGGCATTATCGACGCGAATTCCTTCCTCGAAGTCCACCAGAATTTCGCCGAGAATATCGTGGTCGGGTTTGCGCGGCTGGCGGGCCGCAGCATCGGCATCGTGGGCAACCAGCCGGCCGTGCTGGCCGGCGTGCTCGACATTAATGCCAGCACCAAAGCCGCGCGCTTCGTGCGGTTCTGCGATGCGTTCAACATTCCGCTGCTGGTGCTGGAAGACGTACCCGGCTTCCTGCCCGGCACCGACCAGGAGTGGCGCGGCATCATCACCAACGGCGCTAAATTGCTCTACGCTTTTTGCGAAGCTACCGTGCCGCGCATCACCGTCATTACCCGCAAGGCCTACGGCGGCGCATATGACGTGATGAATTCCAAGCACATCGGGGCCGATATGAACTACGCCTGGCCCACCGCCGAAATTGCCGTGATGGGCGCCAAAGGCGCGGCTGAAATCATTTTCAAACGCGAAATAGCGGCGGCCGACGACCCGGCCGCCAAGCTCCAGGAGAAGGTGGATGAGTACCAGGAGAAATTCGCCACGCCTTACCGCGCCGCCCACCGCGGCTTCGTAGATGAGGTGATTTTGCCCTCGCAAACGCGCCAGAAGTTGATTCGCGCCTTCAAGATGCTGGAAAACAAAGTAGATACGATGCCTCGTAAAAAGCACGGAAATATTCCGCTGTAAACTAAGCAGTTTATGTACTGGTTAGCAATAGGTGCTATTTGTGGGTCATTTGGCCTGCTATCCAGATTTCAATTTGGACGTATTTTGTTAGAGTCTATTGCAATGTTTTCCGGTTCCGGAACCTCAATCGGCACTCAAACAAATAATGAAGCAAGACGAGCCAGCAATTTCTTTTGGGCTTCCAGCATATTATGTCTCATTTCCGCGCCGCTTACCGAGTATGTATGGCAGTACAGCGGGATAGTTATCCTTGAAATAGCTGCCTTTTCATTTATAGGAACCGTGCTTTACAGAGCATTTAAAAAACGTAAGTAAGACCATTTTATGCGCCCCGAATCATTCGAATTCCTCCAAAACTACCTCAATAATCCCTCCCCCACCGGCTTCGAGAAAGAGGGCCAGAAACTGTGGCTGGACTACATTAAGCCCTATATCGACGAATATTTCGTGGATACTTACGGCACGGTAGTGGGCGTGATTAACCCCGAGGCGAAATACAAAGTTGTCATCGAGGCCCACGCCGACGAGATTTCCTATTTCGTGAACTACATCACCAAGGAAGGCTACCTCTACCTGCGCCGCAACGGCGGCTCCGACCCCTTGGTAGCGCCCAGCAAGCGCGTGAACATCTTCGGCGAAAAGGGTATCGTGAAGGGCATTTTTGGCTGGCCGGCCATCCATGTGCGCAAGGTGGAGCAGGACAAGGCCCCGACCATCGAAACCGTGTTTCTGGACTGCGGCGCGAGCAGTGCCGATGAGGTGGCCGAAATGGGCATCCACGTGGGCTGCGTGGTGACGTTTGAGGACGAATTCACGGTGCTCAACGACAAGTTTTACGTGGGCCGCGCGCTCGACAACCGCATGGGCGGCTTCATGATTGCCGAGGTGGCCCGCATGCTGAAGGAGAATGGCAAAACCCTCCCCTTCGGCCTCTACATTGTGAACGCCGTGCAGGAAGAAATAGGGTTGCGCGGGGCCGAAATGGTGGCCCACCGCATCAATCCCGACGTGGCCATCATCACGGACGTGACCCACGACAGCCAGTCGCCGATGTACGAGAAGAAGACGGCCGGCGACATCAGCTGTGGCAAAGGGCCGGTCATTACCTACGGCCCGGCCGTGCAGAATAACCTGCGCGACCTCATCATCGACACGGCCAAAGCCTCGGAAATCCCCTTCCAGCGCGCCGCCGCCACCCGCGCCACCGGCACCGACACCGACGCCTTCGCCTACTCCGGCTCGGGCGTGGCTTCAGCCCTTATCTCATTGCCCCTCAAGTATATGCACACCACCGTCGAGACCGTGAACAAAGACGACGTGGACAGCGTAACACGCCTGATTTACGAAACGCTGTTGCGCATCGAGGATGGCCACGATTTCCGCTATTTTGTCTGAACTGCAGATTAGTCGGATTGGTCGGATTGGTCGGATTTTGTGGCTGATTTTTCTGATTGACTCGGAATAGGTTATGCTAAAAAAAGCCCGCGTTCGCGGGCTTTTTTACTTGTTGAAATTTCCGCTAAACCCAAGCCTTCGCCCACAAAATCCGATGAATCCGATAAATCCGATAAATCCGCGGTTCAGACCACCGCTCAACGTGACCGACCAGCTGGGCCGGCGCGTGGCGGTGCCGTTTCCGCCGTGTCGCATTGTGTCGCTGGTGCCTTCGCAAACGGAATTGCTATTCGATTTGGGGCTGGGCGCGAGTGTGGTGGGCGTGACTAAATTCTGCCTGCACCCGGCCGAGGCGCGTACGATAGCTACGGTCGTTGGCGGCACGAAAAACTTCGATTTTGAAAAAATAGCTGCCCTAAAACCCGATTTAATTATCGGCAACAAGGAAGAGAATTATCAGGCTGGTATCGAACAATTAGCCGCGAAATACCCGGTCTGGCTCAGCGACATTAGCAACCTGCCGGAAGCGCTGGACATGATTCGGCGCATCGGGTTCATTGCCGGCGCCAAGGAAAAAGCCGCCGCACTAGCTGGTGCGATTGAAGCTTCTTTTGCCGCTTTGGCACTACCCGAAACGCCAGCAGCGGCACCTGATTCCGTGGCGTACTTCATCTGGCGCAAGCCCTACATGGTGGCCGCCACGGGCACTTTTATTGATGACATGCTGCGCCGGGTGGGCTTCGCCAACGCCTTCGCCGGCCTGAGCCGCTACCCCGAAATCGGTGCGGAGCAACTGGCGGCGGCCGCCCCGCAGCGCATTTTTTTGTCGTCGGAGCCGTACCCGTTCGCGGCGAAGCACATGGCCGAGTTTCAGGCCCTTTGCCCCGCCGCGAAAATTGAGGTTGTCGACGGCGAATTATTCAGCTGGTACGGCAGCCGCCTGCGGCAATCGGCGGCGTATTTCAGCCAGCTTCGCTAATGGCGAAACCGCTATTGGCCAGCTCTTTCCAGAATTGCGGGTACGATTTCCGCACCACCGTGGGCGACTCGATGGTGAGCAGGCCGCGCAGGGCCAGCGGCGCGAAGGCCATGGCCATGCGGTGGTCGTGGTAGGTCGCCACCGATTGGTTGGCTACCGTCAGCCCCTCAGAAGCCATCGCAAAGCTGTCGTGCCGCACGTTTTGCAAGGCTACGCCGAACTTGGCCAGCTCCGTTTGCAGGGCCGCGATGCGGTCGGTTTCCTTGATGCGCAGGCTTTCCAGGCCCGTCATGGCAACTGGCACAGCTAGCGCAGCGGCCACTACGGCAATGGTTTGGGCCAAATCCGGGCAGGCGGAGAAATCCAACGCCAGCGGCTCGGCAGTCCGCACAATGGCCTGCTGCTGCAAGTGAATGCCCTCCGGCAGAAAGGTCGTGGCCACCCCGAAATGCGTCATCATATCGGCAATGGCCTGGTCGCCTTGCAGCGAATCGCGGCGCAGGCCGGGCAAGGTTATCTCAGAGCCGGCCGGGGCCAGGGCCACAAAAGCATACCAATAGCTGGCGGCCGACCAATCGGCTTCAATTACATAGTCGGTGGGCTGATAAGGCGTGGGGCCAACGCGAATGGTGTTGCCTTCGGCCGCGCAGTCGGCCCCAAAACGGCGCATCAGGGCCAGGGTCATGTCGATGTAGGGGCGCGAACCCACGGCGCCGGTGAGGTGCAGGCGCATACCACCACCGCCCGGCTGATAGGGGCTCAGCATAAGCAAAGCCGAAATATACTGGCTGCTGATATCGCCCCGAATGGACTGTTCGCCCGGACCAGCGGCATCGGCAGCGACTAGGCCCGCAAACTCGAGCGGCGGGAATCCTTCGTTTTCGAGGTACGTAATGCGAGCCCCCGACTGCCGCAAGGCATCGACCAGCACGGCAATGGGCCGCTCCTGCGCGCGGGCCGTGCCAGTGATTTGGCCCCGCCAACCCGTGAAGCTGAGATAGGCCGTGAGGAAGCGCATCACGGTGCCGGCATCTTCGGCATCGAGGCGGTTGGTGGCGGGCGCGGCGGCCAGCAGCCGGCGCATTAGCTGGGTATCGTTGGCATCGGAGAGGTTGCCGAGGGTGCCGCCGCCGGCCAGCGCTTGCAAAATGAGGGCACGGTTGGCTTCACTTTTGGAAGCCGGGAGTTGGGCGGTGCCGCGCAGCGGCCCGCCGGGCCAGGATAAGTGCATCGACTTGTGCGGTAAGCTTTAGCTGGCACCGCAGGGCCTTTATCGTATAAAATGGAAAGAAGGCCAACGCCGAAACGGCCCTGCGGTGCCAACTGAAGCTTACCTCACAGCCGATGGTAGTAGCGCAGCGACTCGGCTACTTCGGCCAGGGTCACTGGCTGGTCGTACACGCCGCGGCCGATGCCTTCGAGCAGCGTGCAGTTGATAGTGGTGCCGCTGTTCTTCTTGTCCTGCCGGGCAAAGTCGGCGATGGCCTCGGTTTCGAGGCTCACGAAGGCAATTTTATCGAACACCGAAAACACGAAGGTTTCGATTTTATCTAGCTCCTCGGCGCTGAGCAGGCCGCGCTGCACCGAGAGCCAGCTTTCGCACACGATGCCGGCGGCCACGGCCTCGCCGTGCAGGGCCTCGCGGCCGGGCTGGGTGAGCAGGTAGCTCTCCAGCGCGTGGCCCACGGTATGGCCGAAGTTGAGCAGCTTGCGCGGACCGGCTTCGAGCGGGTCGGCGGCCACAATGCGCTGCTTGAGCGCCACCGACTCGCGGATGATGGGCGTCCAGTCGTCGGTGAGCCAGCCGAGGCGGCGGTTGGTATTGAAGGCGTCGGCATCGGCAATGAGCCAGTGTTTCACGACTTCGGCGTAGCCCGATTTGAGCTGGCGCGGGTCGAGCGTTTCCAAAAACTTCGGCTCAATAAATACCCCGGCCGGGGCCTGAAACACGCCCAGCTGGTTTTTGTAGCCCTGGAAATCGACGCCGGTTTTGCCGCCCACGCTGGCATCCACCTGCGCCAGCAGCGTGGTGGGCACCTGCACGAACCGGATGCCGCGCTTATACAGCGCGGCCGCGAAACCGCCCAAATCGGTGACCACGCCGCCACCCAGGTTCACGAGCACGGCGTGGCGGTCGGCGCGCTGCGCGGTGAGCGCGCCCCACACGGTTTCGCAGCTGGCCAGGGTTTTATATTCTTCGCCGGCGGGTATTTCGATGAGTTGATAGTCGGCCGGCAGGTGCGGCAGCAGCAGCGGCAGGCACTGGCGGGCGGTGTTGCTGTCCACGAGCACAAACACGCGGCTGACGGCGGGGCGAGCCAGTAGCTCGGCCAGGGCGAGCAGGGCTGGGGAGCCGATGATGACGGAATTTTCTAGGTCGTCCATGGGGCAAAAGTCGGCACAAAAACCTGCGATTTGATTACTCATCGCGCAACCCCGGCATGGTGCTACCGGTCAGCCACGTACTCCTTCGGTTTTTCACCCTTACTTTTCGCCATATGGCTCGTTTGCTTCACAATACTTCCCTAGCCTGGTGCCTGCCAATGCTCCTGAGTTTGGACGCTTGCAAAAAAGACCCGGAAAAACCTATCAGCGGCCTTGATGGTACCTGGCAGCTGACCAATCGCCAATGCTACTGTGTGCCGGCCCCCACTCCCAACGAGCTGGTCAAATTTGCGGGCACGGATTTTTTCTTCTACAAAAACAGCCAACCGACCAGCAGCGGCACCTACCTCAGCGCCCTGGTCAGCCCGGCTTGCGGCGGCAGCCCGGAGGCAGGCCTGCGCTTCATTGCCACCAGCGGCACCAAGGAAGCAGTGCTAACCCTGACCGGCAACACCCTGACCCTGAGCTACGGCGGGCCTTGCGATGCGCCCGTCGACACGTACCAGCGGCAACCGTAGCGCCCGCTACAGCCCTGGCCCGAGGTGCTCCACACCGTCCACCTGCGGGCGGCCGTTGAGTACCTCGGTTTGCTTGCGGATGCTTTCAATGTGGATAAGCTTGTAGAGCTCGGCCACGAATTTGTCGTTTACGTTCAGCTTGCCGGCCCAGTCGGTGCGGGTGCGGAAGATTTCCTGCCAGCGGTCGAATTGCAGGATTTTGACGTTGTTTTCCTTCTTGTATTCGGCCAGCTCCTCCACCAGGGCCATGCGGCGGGCCAGGGCTTCCACAATTTCGCGGTCGGCTTCGTCCATTTTCTGGCGCAGCTCCTCTGCCTTATTGAGGTATTCAGCGTTATCGGAGGAGCGGTAGCGGTACTTCAGCTCGTTCAGGATTTCGCCGAGGCGGGCGGGCGTTACCTGCTGCTCGGCGTCGCTCAGGGCGTGGTCGGGGTCGGGATGGGTTTCGATGATGAGGCCGTCGTAGTCGAGGTCGAGGGCCTTCTGGGCGATGGGCAGAAGTAAGTCGCGCCGGCCGCCAATGTGGCTGGGGTCGCAGATGAGCGGGATGTGCGGGAAGCGGGTTTTGAGCTCGATGGGCAGAATCCAGGTGGGGGCGTTGCGGTAGCGCGAGGGCGCAAACGTGCTGAAGCCGCGGTGAATAGCCGCCAAATCGGTGATGCCGGCCCGCTCCAGGCGCTCCAGCGCGCCGGCCCAGAGGGCTACGTCGGGGTTCACGGGGTTTTTCACCATCACGGGCACGCCGGTGCCGGCCAGCGCGTCGGCCAGCTCCTGCACGGCGAAGGGGTTTACGGTGGTGCGCGCGCCAATCCAGAGCACGTCGATGCCGTGGGCCAGGGCTTCCTCCACGTGGCGCGGCGTGGCCACTTCGATGGCCGTCGGGATGCCGGTTTCGGCCTTCACGCGCTGCAGCCAGGGCAGCGCCGCCGCGCCCATGCCCTCGAACGAGCCCGGCCGGGTGCGCGGCTTCCAGATACCGGCCCGGAACAGGTCAATCTTGCCCAGCGCCTTGAGGCCGTGCGCCGTGGCCATTACCTGCTCCTCGGTTTCGGCCGAGCACGGGCCGGCGATGAGAATGGGCTGCCCTTTTTGCGCCAGTAAGCGGGTGAAATACGTATCGGAAACAGAAGCCATGAAAATGAGTTAGTACGGGGTACCGCACCAGTGCCGGGCGGGGCTGCAAACCTAACTCCATCGGCGAAAAGGTTGTTTGCCTTTTACCTTCGTGGCAACGTTTGCCCGCCCGCATTTCTCGCTTTTTTCTTCCAGCCGCCCCACCCGCCTGCCCATGACGCCCGCCCCCGCCACCCAAGCCCCCGCCCTGTCGTTCGACGACACCCGCGTGGCCTTCGCCTCAAAGTCTGATTTCCAGCTGCGCAAGGTGTACGGCCTTTTCGCAGCCATGAACAACGGCACGCTGGTGAAAACCGGCAGCGGCCTGATGAAAGCGGCGCTGAAATGGAGCCTGCCGGGCACCAAATTTCTCATCAAGCACAGCATTTTCGAGCAGTTCTGCGGCGGCGAAACCATTGCCGAATGCCGGCCGGTCACGGCCGAACTGGGCAAATACCACATCGGCACCATCCTCGACTACTCGGTGGAGGGCGAAGGCAGCGATGCCAGCTACGACCACACCCGCGACGAGGTGCTGGCCACCATCGACGAAGCTCACCGCTCGGCCCACATTCCGTTTTCGGTGTTCAAGGTAACCGGCGTGGCCAACGTGGCCATTCTGGAGAAAATTCAGGCCGGCCAGCTGCTCACGCCCACCGAGGAAGCCGCCCACAGCCGCGCCCTGGCCCGCGTGGAGGCTCTGTGCGCCCGCGCCCACCAACATGGCGTGCGCCTGTTCATCGATGCCGAGGAAAGCTGGTTTCAACACACCATCGACCTGCTGACTTACGACATGATGGCCAAGTATAACCGCGAAAAGGCCATTGTGTGGAACACCTACCAGCTCTACCGCCACGACCGCCTCGATGCCCTTAAGCAGGCCCACGACCACGCCGCCGAAGCCGGCTACTACTTCGGAGCCAAGCTGGTGCGCGGCGCTTACATGGAAAAAGAGGCCCGCGTAGCCAAGCAGCGCAGCTACTCAACGCCCATCAACCCCAGCAAGCAGGCCACCGACGACCTGTACGACGAGTCGCTCCGCTACTGCCTGGCGCACGTCGAGCGCATCAGCTTTTGCGCCGGCACCCACAACGAGGACAGCTCGCTACATCTCACCCAGCTGATGCAGCAGGCCGGCCTAGCCCCCGGCGACCCGCGCGTGTGGTTTGCCCAGCTCTACGGCATGAGCGACAACCTCACCTACAACCTGGCTAACGGCGGCTACAACACCGCCAAATACCTGCCCTACGGCCCGGTGGCGGCCGTGATGCCCTACCTGCTGCGCCGCGCCGACGAAAATACGGCCATCGCGGGCCAGAGCAGCCGCGAGTTTTTGCTGATTCAGAAGGAGCTGCGCCGCCGGCAAAGCAAGTAACAACGCGGCTTTTATAGTTGGGCTAAACAGGGCTAAACCATCCTGAAACAGGATGGAAACCGGGCAGGCCGGAATTTTTGGAACAATTGTGGTAGAGGGCCAGCCGGCCGGTTGAAAACTTTGGCTGGATGGGAATGCGCCACGCATCGCCGTCCAACTAAAATTCGCTAATTTTCAGCCCCTAAAACGGTTTTTGCTCACCTCCTATTCCGCCATGATTGCTCGTATTCGCAAATATCTGATTCGCTATGCCCGGCTGCAAACCGGAACCGTCAGCTACCTGACCTTGGTGCAGGAAGCCGAATTGGGCCTGAATCTGGAAATTTCGCACGAAAAATCCCGCCTCAACGAAATGCTGGCCGAAATATCGATGGCCGAGCAAGAAGCCGGCCGCCTGCCCCTGAGCTGCCTCGTGAAAGTGCAGGGTTCGAAAGGCCAGGGCGACAATTTCTATAAGCTGTGCGAAAAGATGGGCATGGGCGAGTGGCGCACCCTGAAACAGGACGAAGATTTCCTGAAAAACCTCATCCGCGATACCCGTCATTTCTGGCGCGAAGAAGCTAATTATCAGCAGTCTGCGTAGGGCCGTCTAATTATTTGAACGTCCTGCTTCAGCTTCGCGCAGCAGGACGTTCTTTTTCTTTTCTCCCGCTCAATAGCCGCTGCCGTGGGTGGCGAGGTGCGCGTGGTCGCGCAGTACGGTTTTGAGGAATGGGTCGTCGGGCAGGCTGGTCTGGATGCCGGTCAGGGCTTTCACTTTGTTGGCTACTTCGTTCAGCAGCACGTAGTCTGCGCGGGCGGCGGCTTGCTGCATTAATTGGCGCACTAGGGCGAGGTCATGGTCGGCCAGCAGGGCGGCTTGCGGGAAAACGACCTGGTAGCCCGCCGGCAGCGTGGGCAGCTCGACGGTTTGCGCGGCCATGCGGCGCAGCTTCACCACGGTGGTACCGGCGGCCAGGTCGCCGAGGCGCTGGCCTTTGCCGTTGAGCGCGATTGTCAACACGGCAATCAGCCCGTTGAACGGCCCCATATCGACAATGCGCAGCAGCCAGCGCAACAGGTAGTCGCCCAGGCGCGGGGCAGTACCATCGAGGCGTATCACCCGAATGTCGCGCGCTTTCTTACCGATGCTCTGGCCGTTGAAAAACACCTCGCAAAACAGGTTGTAGAAAAAGTAGGGCGACACAATGAGAAACATTAGCAGAATCGCCACTAGAATTGCGGGGTCGTGCAGATTCCAGTTGGTGGGCTTCGAGCCAGCGGCCGAAACGGTTTTGAAGATAAGCAGCAGCCAGGCCGCACCCCAGGCTGCCAGAATGATATAATCGATGAGCGTGGCCACAATGCGGTCGCCCAGGCTGGCAACTTCGTATTCGAGGGTAACGTTTTGGGCCGTGTGGACGCGGATAGTGGCCATAATTTAGGGAATGAGGGTAGGCGGGTATGAGGGCAGGAAGCGGCGGGGAAGCTCCCAGCGAATGAAATTATCGCTGCGCGCAAAGTGCAGCAAAGCCCAAATCTAGTTTCTTCGCTTTTACAAAAGGAGGAAACCGGGGGTTTACCTTACCAATCCAGACGCCGGCCCTCCTGCCCCGCCCACCCTCATTCCCTTTCCAACGTGCGCGAACCCGTTTTCCTGCGCCAGAACCAGGCGCGCTGGCAGCAGTACGAGCAGCAGCCCAGCACCAACCCCGACGAGTTGGCCGCCCGCTTCGTGGCCCTCACCGACGACCTGGCCTATGCCCAAACCTTCTACCCCGGCAGCCAGACCACGGCCTACCTCAACGGCCTCACGGGCAAGCTGCACCAGAATTTATACCGCAACAAGCCCGAAAAAACGGGCCGCTTCGGGCAGTTCTGGGCCGAGGAGCTGCCGCTGCTGGTGGGCCGGCACCACCGCACGCTACGGGTAGCGGCGCTGCTGTTCATCGTATTCACGGCCATCGGGGCCCTGTCGGCGGCGTTGGATGACCGGTTTGTGCGCGTGGTGCTCGGCGACGGCTACGTGAATATGACGCTGGACAACATCCGGAAAGGCAACCCGATGGGCGTGTACAAGAGCCAGAGCGAAGCCCCGATGTTCCTGTTCATCACGAGCAATAATATTTACGTGGCGCTGCGGGTGTTCGTGTTTGGCGTGGCCGGCGGGGTGGGCTCCATTGTCGAGCTGTTTCGCACGGGCATCATGCTGGGCTCGTTCCAGTATTTCTTCGTGCACAAGCACGTCGGGCTGCAATCCTTCCTCACCATCTGGATTCACGGCACGCTCGAAATCTCGGCCATCGTGCTGGCCGGCGGGGCGGGCCTGGTGATGGGCAAGGGCATCCTGTTTCCGGGCACCTACTCGCGGGCCGAGTCGTTCCGGCAGGCCGCCCGCGACGGCGTGAAGCTGGCCCTGGGCCTGGTACCCATTTTTGTGGTGGCCGGCTTTCTGGAGAGCTTCGTGACGCGCCACACCGAAATGCCCATTGCGGCCAGCCTGAGCATTATTGGCACGTCGGCGGCCTTCATTGGCTGGTATTTTGGCCTTTACCCAGGGCAGGTGCGCCGGCGGCTGGCGCGCGCGGCGTAGCTTTGGCAATGGGGCGCTAC
>JALYUH010000480.1 GCA_030853985.1 Bacteroidota bacterium
GTTGGAAGCTGGTCGTTGGCCATGAAGATTGTGTAGGGGCGGGTTGCACCCGCCCGCCGTTGAAATAATGTGGGTTGATAGATAAGCGCGGCGGAACGGTACGTTCACCGGCGAGCGGGTGTAACCCGCCGCTACAGCGTTTTGCGGCGGTTTTTCTTGTAGTCCTCAAACACCAGGTGGCCCAGCCCTTTCAGGCCCGAATAGTAAGCCTTGCCCTGATTCACCTCGGTAAACTCCTCCACGAATTTCTGCAGATACGGGTCGGAGGTAATCATGAACGTGGTGATGGGAATGTGCACCCGGCGGGCAGCGGCAGCCAGGTTCAGGGTCTTGTTCACCACTTTGCGGTCGAGGCCAAAGGCATTTTTGTAGTAGCCGTTGCCTTCCTTCAGGCAGGTGGGCTTGCCGTCGGTAATCATAAATATCTGCTTGTTAGGCGTTTTGCGCTTGCGGAGCAAGTCCATTGCCAGTTCCAGGCCGGCCACGGTGTTGGTGTGGTACGGGCCGACTTGCAGATAGGGCAAATCCTTGATTTCAATCTGCCAGGCATCATTGCCAAACACGATGACATCGAGGAAATCCTTGGGGTATTTCTGCTTCACCAGCTCGGCCAAAGCCATTGCCACCTTCTTGGCCGGCGTGATGCGGTCCTCGCCGTAGAGAATCATCGAGTGCGAGATGTCAATCATCAACACAGTGCTGGTTTGCGACTTGTGCTCGTTTTCGCGCACTTCGAGGTCGCCCTCGGTCAGCATGAACTCGCCGCTTTCCATGCCGTGGTTCAGTTGGGCGTTGCGGATGGATTCGGTCATCTGAATCGACTCCATCGAATCGCCGAAGCGGAACTCGCGCAGGTCGGTGCTTTGCTCGTCGCCCTGGCCGGTGTGGGGGGTGCGGTGGTTGCCGGTGCTACTTTTTTTCAGCTTGCCAAAAATCTCCTCCAGGGCCGATTTGCGGATGCCCTGCTCGGTTTTGGGGGTAATCTTAAATTCGCCTTTTTGCTGCTCATTCTCATCGATATAGCCCTTTTTCTTCAGGTCATCGATGAAGTTGCCCATACCGTACTGGTCGTCGGTGAGGCCGTACTGCTTGTCGAGCTCACTGAGCCAGGACAGGGCCTCGCCCACATCACCGCTGGTGATGGTAACGAGCTGCATGAATAGTTTGAATAGTGACTCGAAGCCCTTTTCGGGCTGGTCTTCGGGCACAAAATCGCGGAAGCGGAAGCCTACCATGTCATTTAACAGTTAACATTTATCATTTAGCACCCGAACAGCCTGGGCATTCGCGTAGCATTTTGCAAACACCTGAGTGCGCGTGGATGTTCAATGCCAGCACCGGTGGGCCATTTATCATCCCAGCGTGGGCCGTCCTTCTGTGCCGGACGTGTGTTAAATGATAAAAGTTAATTGTTAAATGACATGAAAGCCATCTGGAACAACACGGTCGTGGCCGAAAGCAACGACACCATCGTCATCGAAAACAACCACTATTTCCCTGCCGATTCCCTCAAAAAGGAGTTTTTTGAGGATAGCGTGGCCCAAACCAGCTGCCCTTGGAAAGGCCGCGCCAGCTACTACTCGCTGAGCGTGAACGGCGAAAAAAACAAAGATGCCGCCTGGTATTACCCCGAACCTAAGGATGCCGCCAAGGAAATTGCCGGCCGCGTGGCGTTTTGGAAAGGCGTGAAAGTGGAGAAGTAGAACCGCCGCCATTACGGCGCAAAGCAGCACTAGTGCCGCAGCAAAAAGCCGTTTTCCGGGTCGGAAAACGGCTTTTTGCTGCTGGTACTACTTGGGGCTTGCGCCTTACGAAATCCACTTAAACTTATACTCCAGCTTGGGCACGGGCATGCGGTCGGCCACGCGGCGCAGGCGGTTGGGCAGGGCCATGATGTAGTCGCGGGCCTTGTTGGCCTCGCCAGTCAGGTCGCCGAGGTGCTCGATGTCCCAGTCGGCAATCAGCGAGTCCAGAATGTCGGTGTAATCGGCGCTGGTGTACACGCCTAGGCGCTGGGCGGCGTCGGTGAAGTGGCCGAAGGTTTTGCCCATCTCCACGCCCATTTCGCGCATGTAGTGCGCGGGCATCACAATTTTCTTGCGCATCATGTCCTCGAAAGCCAGCATCATTTCCGAGGGGTCAACCTTAAAAATCTCGGTTACGAAGGACTTATAGACGCGGGCGTGGCGGTTTTCATCGCCGGCAATCATGCCGCAGATTTTGGAGAGCTGGTCGTCGCCGGCGGTGCGGGCCAGTTGGCCCACGCGCCGGTGCGAAATGTTGGTGGCCTGCTCCTGATAGCTCGTGTAGATGAAGGCGCGGTAGGGGTCGTTGGCCGTGCCCAGGTCAAAGGCGTCGTTGATGAGGAACTGGGTGCTCACCTCAAACTCGCGCATGTTCACGCGGCCGCTGAGGTAGAGGTAGCGGTTGAGCAGGTCGCCGTGGCGGTTTTCTTCGGCCGTCCAGCCCCGAATCCACTCGGCCCAGCCGTTGTTGCGGTCGCGGTTGATGTTGTCAAGCTCGTGAAACCAGGCTTCGTAGTTGGGTAGGGCTTCTTCGGTGATGGTGTCGCCGATGAGGACGGCCAGCAGGTCGTAGCTGAGGCTGCCGGCCTTTTCGCGCAGCTCCTTTACTTCGTCGAAAAACGTGTCGTGGCGCGAATCGGGCAGGAAATCGGCGGGCTGCCAGCTCTCTTCCACGCTTTTGAGGAAGGTGCTCATGTTCGATTTCACGAAGCCTTCCATTTGTTGCAGAACTTCGCCGCGGGTAACTGAGATGGAGGTTTGCATGGTGATGGGGCGATAGAGCGTGAGGGGTTGATGAAGTAGAAACGCTTTGTAGAAACGCTTTTCGCGCAACAAAGGTCTGCCCGAACCTTAGGGGACCGGGTATAAGATTATGGCATTGCGAAGCCGAAAGGCCAAATCTGAACTCCCCAGCGGGCTTTCGCCCATCGTTGAGCCTGCGTACCAGCTACATCTTTTTCACATCCAGGGCCGCCTGGTAGAGCCTGGCCGACGAATCGGGACCGGACGGCAGCAGTGGTCTTTGGGGCAAGAGCAATAGCGGCGGGCTATCGACACGGGTGCGGCGGCCGAGCCAGGCGGCCGTTTCGGGCGTGAGCACCCAGAGCACCCGGCTGGCCGCGCCGGTATTGGGCCTGTTGGCCAGCCGACGCAGGCATTCGGTTTGGTCGGGGGTGCCGGCGATGGCTTGGCGGAGAACGGCCTGGGACCCATCGTGCGCGGGCCAGCCGGTGAGTTGCAGCACCGGGCCGGGACCAAGCGAATAAGCACGAAAGGGCGAAAGGCTTTTGAGAAAGTCGTTGGTGCCGGCCAGCACCTGCACCAGGCCGCCCTGTTGGCGGATGGCGGCCAGGGCATTTTCGTGCTGCCGCTGCTCCAGCCGGAGCACCCGGTGGCGGTGCCAGGTTTTGGCAGCGTAAAGACCGGTCACGGCTATCAGTAAGCCAACGCCCAGAAAGCGCACGAGCGGCGCAATGGATAGACTGGAAAAGCGAACGTCTGGCTCGCCGCCACGCAAAAAGATAGCAGGACGGCCGGCTGCCCCGGCAGTAGTATTAGCTGCTGCAGCGGCGGGCGAAGCAGCCGCCGGGCGCGTGGGCAGCCAGAAAATCAGGTTGGTGAGCAGCCAGCAATCGAGCAGGGGCAGCGCCAGGCGCGGCGGCAGCTTGAGGATACCGGCCAGCGCCACCAACCCCGCCGCAAAGCCCAGCTGCACCAGCCAGAACCCGCGCGGTGCGGGCCGGCGCACGCGCAGCATGGCCCCGGCCGCCAGCAGCAGGGCCAGCACGATGGGAAAGTAGTCGCGCAGCACCTGCCCGGTGCGCAGCGCCAGCTTGGCCGGCACCACGCGCCCGAAAAAACGGGCTGCCTCGAAGCGGTACACGGGGCCGCGCAGCACGGGGTCGACCACCGTAGAATCGCCGAAAAGCCAGAGCCCGATGGCGGCGGTGCCGAGGCTATCGGCCGGGGTGCGCGGGTACGGGCGCAGCTGCTCGTAGTCAAGAATGCGGGCCAGTTTCGCATCGCGGGCCTGCACCTGGGCCTCGGCGGGGGTTTGGCGCAGCGCCACCAGCCCGAAGGCCAGCCCCA
>JALYUH010000528.1 GCA_030853985.1 Bacteroidota bacterium
GACCGTGGCCGCCTATTTCAGCATCTCAGTTGATTTGCTGAAGGATAAAACCCGCAAAAAGGAAGTGGTGACGGCCCGGCAAGTGGCCATGTACTTCGCCAAGCACCATACCGCGCACACGCTGAAAACCATTGGTTTCCACTTCGGCGGCCGCGACCATACCACCGTCATGCACTCGGTACAAACCGTGTCGGATTTAGTAGATTCGGACAAGAAATTCCGCGACCAAGTGGACGAGCTGCGGAAGAAGTTCGCCAAGAAATAGGGGCTGTTTCGGCCTAAAAAGGAAGGGGGCTAAAGACCACTGCTAAAGTGTCTTTAGTCCCCTTTTCGATTCGAGACAAATAACTGAAACCGAAGCTACGCCGCTGCCGCCGGGCTCACTTCCTGCAGGGGTATGCCATGCTTGGCGGCGAACTCGCGTATCTGCTCGCGGAAACTAGCTTTGCGCATCTTTCCCTTCACTTCGCGCAGGTTGAGAGCGTAGATTTCGCCGTCTTTCTGGCGCACGCGTAAGGCAGCGGATTTCAATTCGAGCGCGGCAATGTTTTCGGCGGCGAATACCTGCTTGGGACGAAACAGGCCGTTTTTGTGCACGATGTAGCCGGGCGTGAACTCCAGGTAGCTTTGGGTGCCGAAAATGGGCGCGTTGTTCACTAGTATGTAGCCGAGGTACACGAACGTGAAAACCAGGAACACCCAGTGCAGGAAGTGGTAGTCCTGCGCGCCGGTGTTGCTCAGAATCCCGAACAGCACGTAGGCCAGCCAGAACAGGCCAATGGCAAGCTGGCCCCAGAACGGGACGCGGGAAGTGTTGGCGGGGCGGAGGCGGATGCGGGTGGTACCGGTGGGCATAGCGACAAATTTAGGGCGAAGATTTTAGTGGAGGGCTAAACCCCAAAAGAACGTCATGCTACGCGCCGCCGAAGCATCTCGCGTGGAGTAGTGAATCTTTTCTCACGATTAGATTACCGCCCCAGGCAAGGTGCTTCGATTGCGCTCAGCATGACGTTCGTCCTGATTCAATGAACCAGAAACCTAGCCCAGAAACTTCGCTTCCAGCGTCATTTTAGGCACGGCGCTCAGCACTTTCGATACCGGGCAGTTTTCCTTGGCATCTTCGGCGTGCTTTTGGAAATCGTCGGCCGTGATGTTGCCGCCGGTGACGTGGCCTTCGGTGCTGACGTGGATGTGCTCGATGACGGGGTGGCCGCCATTGGGGTTCATCGTCACGGTGCTGGTGGTTTTGATGTTCTGCACCGAGTGGCCGTGCTTGGTGAGCACGCTAGTGAGGTACATGGTGTAGCAGCCGGCGTGGGCTGCGCCGATGAGCTCTTCGGGGTTGGTGCCGCCTTTGCCTTCGAAGCGGCTGCCAACGGAGTAGGGGGCGTTCAGCGCGCCGCTTTCGGTGCTGAGGATGCCGCTGCCTTTAATGTCGCCGGTCCAGGCGGCGGTGCCTTTGTGGTCTGCCATGAGTAAGGTGAATGAGTGAGTGAGTAAATGAGTGAGTTTTTGAACGCGGCCACCGAGGCAGCCAGGCTCAAAACCTTAACGGTAGCTAACGGCGCAGGTTGCCGCTGCGCGACCCGCCGCCAACTCCCAACGTACCTTCGCCGCCCTTCCAACGGCCTTTTACTTCGGAATAAATGGGATTGAAAGCCACTTTGAGCCAGCCGCTGGCCCGCTATATCGCTCGTAGCTACGCCCGCTGGCAGCACCGCCCCGAAACCATCCAGCGCGAGCTGCTGAAGAAGCTGACTGCTACGGCCGCCGGCACCGCCTTCGGCCGGGCGCACGAGCTGGGGGGCATCCGCACGCCCGCCGACCTGGCCCGGCAGGTGCCCGTGCGCGACTACGAGGCCCTCAAACCCTGGTTTGACCGCACCCAGGCCGGCGAGGCCGATGTGCTCTGGCCCGGCCGCCCGCTGTACCTGGCCAAAACCAGCGGCACCACCTCCGGTACCAAATACATCCCAATTACGCGGGACAGCATCTCCAACCACATCGACGGGGCCAGAGACGCGCTTTTGTATTACATCTACCGAACCGGCCGCAGCCGGTTTCTCGATGGCAAGCTGATATTCCTGTCGGGCTCGCCGGAGCTGGAGCTGCACCACGGCATCCGCACCGGCCGGCTCTCGGGCATTGCCAACCACCACGTGCCGGCCTACTTGCGCCGCAACCAGCTGCCGAGCTACGAAACCAACATCATCGAAGACTGGGAAACCAAGCTGGAGCGCATCGTGGACGAGACGCTGGGCGAGAAAATGACCCTGATATCCGGCATTCCGCCCTGGGTGCAGATGTATTTCGACCGCCTCACCGCCCGCACCGGCCGGCCCATCAAGGACCTGTTCCCCGATTTCAACCTGTTCGTGTACGGTGGGGTCAACTTCGAGCCCTACCGCGCCAAGCTCTTCGAAAGCATCGGCCGGCCGGTGGACAGCATCGAGCTTTTCCCGGCCTCCGAAGGCTTCCTGGCGTTCCAGGACGAGCCCGGCAACCCGGGCCTGCTGCTGCTGCTGAACAGCGGCATCTTCTACGAATTCATCCCCGCCGAGCGGTTTTTCGAGTCCGGCGCGCCCCGCCTCACCATCGCCGACGTGGAGCTGGACCGCAACTACGCCGTCGTGCTCACCTCCAACGCTGGCCTGTGGGCGTATTCGCTCGGCGATACGGTGCGCTTCGTGAGCCTCGCGCCGCATCGGGTGGTGGTCACAGGCCGCATCAAGCACTTCCTTTCGGCCTTCGGCGAGCACGTAATCGGGGAGGAGGTGGAGCAGGCCCTGCGCGAAGTCATGGCCCAGACCTCAGAGGTTGAAGTCACCGAATTCACCGTGGCCCCGCTCGTGAGCGACGACCCCGCCACGCCCTCGCGCCACGAGTGGCTGGTGGAATTCGCCCGCCCCCCGCACGACCCCACCGCCTTCGCCGCCGCCCTCGATACGGCCCTGCGCCGCCGCAACACCTACTACGACGACCTGCGCCGGGGCAACATCCTGGTGCCGCTGCAGCTCACGCCGCTGCCCGCCGGGGCCTTCCAGCGCTACATGAAAAGCCTGGGCCGGCTGGGCGGGCAGAACAAGGTACCGCGCCTAGGGAACGATAGGAAGGTGGCGGAGGGGCTGACCAGCGCGGGCTAGAATCCGTAACTTTAGAGATGAATCAATCAGAGTCAAGCGAGAACTGTGCTCAGCAGCTTCTTTCTGAAGCGGAAGTTATCTATTGGCTCAGCCGAAGCCCACGGGAGCGGCTGGTACACCTGGGAGTGCTGCGGTGCGAAGCCTATTTTGCGGAGCAAGCCGGGCTTGGCAACTACCCTGTGGAGATGCCACGAATGCGCAAGGATGTCCTGACAATTGTCCAGTCAAAAGACAAGCATTAAGCAATGATTTCATACCCAAGTCTTATCCGTCCTACGGTGTCCGAAACGTTGATTGTGGCTGACCACCCAATGGCCGTACCCAAAGTTCAGCTTACATTCCGACAGTGGCAGGGCGCACCTGTATCCGATACATTAGGCAAAAAGCCGCTGGTTGATTTTGCCGGCCGGCCAGTATTTGCCGAGTTGTGCGTATTTGAGTTATTTCGGCTTTCAGGCTGGGATGCTCGCTGGGTCGAAACTTATGGGGCACCAGCGGCCCGGCCCAACATGTTTACCAACTGGTCTGACGTGCCGCGTAAACAGCAGCAGCAGCAGCCACTGACCGATACTTGGATAATTGACTTGTTAGCCTCAATAGCCGCACACAACAATGACAGCCACAGTGGCTGCTGGGATGTGATGGGCTGGCATGGCGGAACGGTTGTATTTGCTGAGTTGAAACGGTTCAAAAAAGACCGGTTGCAGGCCACGCAGCCTGCTTGGCTGGAAGCGGGGTTGAAAGCGGGGCTACAAGTGGAAAATTTTCTTCTTGTGGAATGGGATTTTATCAAATGAACACCTCCAAACCCACCCTCCACGCCGCCTGCCAGGCCTTCATCGAGCAGCGCATTGCCGCCGCCCGCACTGCCATGCAGGCCGCCCAGGAATCCTCCTCCTCTGAAACTAAGAGCAGCGCCGGCGACAAGTATGAAACCGGCCGCGAAATGGCCAACGCCGAGCGCGACCGCAATGCCGCCCACATGCAGCAGGCTCAGCAGCTGCAAGCCGAGCTCGCCCGCCTCAACCCCGACGCGCCCTGCGACACCGTGCGCCCCGGCGCGCTCGTGCGCACCAGCATGGGCCGGTTCTACATCAGCATCAGCGCCGGCCAGTTGCCGGGCACCGATGTGTTTGCCGTGTCGCCGGCCGCGCCGGTCGCCGTGGCGCTCAAAGGGCTGCGGGTGGGGCAGGAGGCCAATTTCAACGGCAAAACGGTGCAAATTTTAGCCGTGGACTAAAGCGGGACGAGCTGCAAATCCGGAATTTCCGCGAAGTGCTTGTCGAAAGTGAGCAGCGGCACGGCGTGTGAGCGGCAAATGGCGGCAATCCACATATCATTTTCCGGGATGGGGCGGCCTTTCTGTTTCAGCGCCAGGCGAACGTCGGCGTAGTG
>JALYUH010000547.1 GCA_030853985.1 Bacteroidota bacterium
CCATCTGGAAACGAGAGGAATATGAGGACGGCACGGAATGGGTGGCGGCACACCCGTAAGCGTAGGGTGCGGGGTCGTACCCAGTAGGGCTGGCTACCGCCCGTGGTTCGCACCGTTGCAACGATTCCGTTCAACCCAAGGTCAGCGAAGCAAACACCGGGCGGGGGCAGGCCCCGCCCTACTTTTTTCGCGCTTGCGCGCCCAAACATTTCGCCCCCGAAATACCTTTTAGCATGGTATGAAAGTGTTGCGTTTTGCCCTCCTTTGCCTGCTGGCGGCCTGTGCGGCCCCGCGGCCCACTACCCGTTTCAACCCCACCGCCCAGCGCGCCGAGCTGCCCCACGAGGAAGCCCCGCACCCCAAAAACTCGCTCGAATGGTGGTACCTCACCGGCCATCTGCGCGACCAGGCTACCGGTGAGCAGTTCGGCATCGAGTACGTTTTCTTCCACTTCAACCTGAAAGACGGCAAGCAGGACTGGCAGATGGTAAACGTGGCCCTGACCGACCCGCAGGGCCAGAAATTCAACTACGACTACGATTTGGGCCGCCTGCCGCGCCTGCTCACCGACTCGCTGCCCGTGCGCCTGCGCGAGCGCAAGGCCGGCCAGGTATGGTCTTTCGATGGGCAGGAGGGAGCCTACCACCTCCAGGCCGCGCTCACCGGCAAGGCCAACGCCGGCTACGCCCTCGACCTCACTACCCGGCCCACGCGCCCCGTGGTGCTGCACAGCGGCACCGGCTACGAAAACTACGGCAACGGCATTGTGGCGGGCTATTATTCCTACCCGCGCCTGGCTACTACGGGCACGCTCACGGTGGCCGGCAAAACGCGGCAGGTAACCGGCGAACTGTGGTACGACCGGCAGTGGAACTGTGCCAGCGTGGTCGACAAAAACGTGGGCTGGGACTGGCTCAGCATTCAACTCGATGCGCCACAGGAAGAACTGATGCTCAACAACCTGCACAACAGCGCCACCGGCCAGACCCTTCACAACGGCACCTTTAGCCGCAAGGACGGTCCCAACCTGGACTTGTCGGGGGCCGATTTCACCCTCACGCCCCTCACGTACTGGACCAGCCCGAAATCGAAGAAAAAGTACCCCGCCACCTGGCGCGTGCAGGTGCCCGCCCAGGGCTACGACCTCACCGTGGAGCCGCTGGTGCCCCAGCAGGAGCTGGCCCTGCGGTTTTTCCACGCCTTCACCATGTACTACTGGGAGGGCATGTGCCGCGTGAAAGGCACCCGCAACGGCCAGCCCGTAACGGGCCAGGCCTACGTGGAAATCACGAATCGGTAGGGTCATTTAACAGTTATCAATTAACAGCCGTTCAATTGGCCCTTTCGGGTCCGTCGAATGGCTGTTAAATGTTAATTGATAACTGTTAAATGAAATCACTGATTCAGCACCACCCGGAACGTGGTCCCGCGGCCTACTTCGCTCCATTTCACGAAGAGGCGGCCCTCGTGGTAGTTCTCGATGATGCGCTTGGCGAGGGCCAGGCCCAAGCCCCAGCCGCGCCTTTTGGTGGTGAAACCGGGCATAAACACGCTTTCGAGCTTGTTTTTGGGGATGCCCTTGCCCGTGTCGGTGATGTCGACGGCGACTTGGCGGGGCGGGGCGCTACGCCGGTACCAGGTGCGGCGGGTGCGCACGCGCCGCAAGTGCAGCGTGATGGAGCCGCGCCCTTCCATGGCATCGACCGCGTTTTTGCAGATGTTTTCGATGACCCAGTCGAACAGCGGCACGTTGATGCGGGCCGGCGTGTCCATCGGCAGGTCGCTTTCGATGGTGAATTTCACCTTTTTCGATACCCGGCTTTGCAGGTATTCGATGGCGTTGCGGGTGGTGAGGTACAGGTTTTCGTCCTTCAGCACCGGCACCGAGCCGATGTTGGAGAACCGCTCGGTGATGATTTCGAGCCGCCGGATGTCTTTGCCTAGCTCCTCCACAATGGGCTCGTCCCGGAACCGGTCGGACTCGCGCAAATAGCTCTGCCAGCCCACCAGGCTGCTAAGTGGCGTGCCCAGCTGGTGGGCGGTTTCTTTGGCCAGGCCCACCCACACGCGGTTTTGTTCGGCCCGGCGCGACGAGCTGAAGGCGAAGTAGGCAATCACGGCCAGGCAGCCAATCACCACCAACTGCACCAGCGGGTAGGTGCGCAGCTGCCGCAGCAGCTGCGAGTCGCGGTAGAAAATGTAGTTCACTTGGCCCGCCCCAAACTTCGCCACGATGGGCGGGTGCTGCTGCTTCATCAGCAGCAACTCGCGCTGGAGCAGCGCCACCGAGTCGGCCTCGGGCAGGTGGGCGGGCATGAGCACGTTTTTAGCCGCGATGATGTCCTTGCCGTCGCTGCTAAGAATGACCGGAATGGTGGCATTCGCGTTCACAATCTCATTCACCACAAACGTGCTGGACTCCGATTCGGCGTTGATGATGTACTCCTGGGCCTTGGCGTAGAGCTGAATTTGCTGCTGCTCGCGCTCCGACACGCGCTGCACCAGCCAGTTGGTGTAGATGATGGTGGCCGCCCCGATGAGCAGCGCCAGCACCGCCACCAGAACTTTTATGCGGGTTTTCTTCTCGTAAATCGGAATCATTCAATAATGGTCAATGATTAATGGTTAACGGTTAATGAGCAATAGTGAATGTGCGCCGGATAATAATCTGAGATTAGCCGACAGGCATTAACCATTGACCATTAAGAATTAACCATTAACAAGTACCGCCTCGCTGGCGGCAATCTCCTGCAAAATCTCCAGTACGTCGGCAGGTGTTTCGGCGTTCACCAGGCTGGTGCGCCAGGCTTTCGCGCCCTCCAAACCCCGGAAGTAGTGGGCGTAGTGGCGGCGCATCTCGAAGATACCCACTTTCGGTCCTTTCCACTCGATGCTGCGGTCGAAGTGTATCTGGCAGGCGGCCACCCGCTCTTCTAAAGTGGGCGGCGCGAGCAGTTCGCCGGTGGCCACGAAGTGCTTTACCTCCCGGAAAATCCAGGGGTAGCCGATGCTGGCCCGGCCAATCATCACGCCATCCACGCCGTAGCGGTTTTTATACTCCACGGCTTTTTCGGGCGAGGTAATGTCGCCGTTGCCGAAGATGGGAATTTTGATGCGCGGGTTGTTTTTGATGCTGGCAATCAGCCGCCAGTCGGCGTCGCCCTTGTAGAGCTGGGCGCGGGTGCGGCCGTGCACCGTGAGGGCGGCAATGCCGATGTCCTGGAGGCGCTCGGCCACTTCTTCCACGTTTTTGGTGCCTTCGTCCCAGCCCAGGCGGGTTTTCACGGTCACGGGCAGGTGGGTGTGGCGGATGACGGCGGCCGTCATGGCCACCATTTTGGGGATGTCCTGGAGCAAGGC
>JALYUH010000550.1 GCA_030853985.1 Bacteroidota bacterium
GCCGAGCGCGCCCGCCTCGACCAGCGCGGCCTGACCGTACTGGGTGGCTGGGCCCTGGGTAATCTTGCCGTCAGCGGCATTGCTACGGGCCGCACGGAAGGGTCGGCCCATTATTTTCATCAGATGAATATTGGCTGGGGAGCCATCAACCTGGCGCTGGCGGGCGTGGGCTACCTGGGGGCGCGCCGGGCCGCCGGCCAGCCCGCCCCCGACCGCGCCGGGAACGTGCGCGCCCAGCTGCGCACCGAAAACCTGTACCTCTTCAACGCTGGCCTCGACGTGGCCTACCTCGCCACCGGCGTGTACCTGCTCGAAAAAAGCCGCAACCCCACCGCCGCGGGCTCATCCGACCGGTGGCGGGGCTACGGGCAGTCGCTGCTGCTGCAGGGCGGCTTTCTGCTCTTGTTCGACGGCTTCCAATATGCCACCCACCACCGCCACGGCACTTGGGCCATTTACCCCTTGCTGGGGCGCGTGCGCATCGGCCCCGGCGCGGTGGCTCTGGTGCTGCCGCTCGGAGGCACCGCTCGCCGGCTCACCCCGCCCATTCGTTTTCAGTAACTTTTTGCCCGAGCCATGCCCAATCTGGCCGCTGCCCTGCCGCACTTTCTCAGCACCTTTGCCCAGCCCGACGCTTTGCCGGCTGGCATCGAGGCGCACAACCCTTTCCGCGAGCCGGCCGTGCAGGCGCTGGCCCAACAATTCGCCGCTAAATTCTACGCCGACGACCAGCCCCGCGTGGCCCTGCTGGGCATCAATCCCGGCCGGCTGGGCATGGGCCGCACCGGCGTGGCCTTCACCGACCCCGCCGCGCTGGGCGAAATCTGCGGCATTGCCAACGACCTACCGCGCGGCCGCCCCGAGCTTTCGACGCAATTCGTGTACCGCGTAGTGGAAGCGCTGGGCGGCCCGGCCGAGTTCTATCGGCACTTTTTCCTTAGCTCCATCTACCCGCTCGTGCTTCTGAATAACGGCCTGAACTACAATTACTACGATTCTTCCACCCTCACCAGAACCCTGTGGCCCGACCTGCAACGCTCCCTATGCCAGCAGGTAGCCGATTTCGGCCTGCGCCGCGACGTGGCCGTGAGCCTGGGCAAGCGCAACGGCGAGTTCCTGAAGAAGCTGAACGATGAGCTAAATCTGTTCGATAAAATTGTGGTGCTCGACCACCCACGCTACCTCATGCAGTACCGCCGCCGCGACCTTGATGCCAACGTGGCGAAGTACGTTGACACATTCGGTAGCCTGCTGTAGGGGCTTGCCCTCGCCCGTCGTTGAGCGGAATCCTGACCGGTTTGTTCAACGACTTCAGTTCAACAAAGGGCGGAGGCAAGCCCCGCCCTTGCCCCTGACAATTAAAAATATGCCTACTGTTCAAGACCTCGCCCGCCTGCTTGAAGCCGCCGCGCCCCTCGCCTACCAGGAAAGCTACGACAACGCCGGCCTGCAATGCGGCAGCCCGCAGGCCGAAATCACCGGCGTATTGATAACGCTGGACTGCACCCCGGCCGTGTTGGCCGAAGCCGTGCGGCGCGGCTGCAACGTGGTGGTAGCCCACCATCCGGTCATTTTCCGGCCCCTTAAACGCCTCACCGGGGCCAATGAAGTGGAGCAAACCATCATCGCCGCGCTCAAAAACGACGTGGCCATCTACGCCGCCCACACCAACCTCGACAACGTGCGCGGCGGCGTGAACGACAAGCTGGCCGAAAAATTAGGGCTTTCGAAAACGCGCGTGCTGGCCCCGCAGAGCGGCACACTGGCCCGCCTCATCACCTACGTGCCCAACCGGCCGGAGGACCAGCAAACCGACCTCGCCGGGCGCGTGCTGGCCGCCCTCTACGCCGCCGGGGCCGGCCAGATTGGCCAGTATGCCGACTGCAGCTTTCGGGTGGCCGGCACTGGCACCTTCACGCCCGGCGCGGGCACGCAGCCGGCCATCGGCGCGCCCGGCCAGCCCGAAACCGTGGCCGAAATGCGCCTCGAAGTGCTGCTGCCGCTGCACCAACAGGCGGCCGTGCTGCGGGCGCTACGGGCCGCGCATCCTTACGAAGAGGTTGCCTATGAATTGATTAAGCTGGAGAACGCGCACCCGGAAATTGGGGCGGGGCTGGTGGGCGAGCTGCCCGAGGCGCTGGAGCCCGCCGCGTTTCGGCAGCTGCTGAAGCGGCAGCTGCTGGTGCCCGTAGTGAAGCACACGGCCTTCGATAAGCCCATCCGAACGGTGGCGATTTGCGGCGGGGCGGGCGCATTTTTGATTGGCGCGGCGCGGGCCAGCGGGGCCGATGCTTACGTGACCGGCGACGTGAAATACCACGAGTTTTTTGGGGCCGAAGGGCAACTAATGCTTTGTGATGTGGGCCATTTTGAGAGCGAACAGTTCACCGGCGAGGTATTTCGGGATTTGCTAACGGCCGGATTTGAACGTACTTTTGCGGTCTTAATCGCTGAAACCCCTACGAACCCCGTTCAATATGACTGCTAAAAGTGCCGCCGTGGCTCCCGCCGACGTTCCCGTAGCCGCCAAGCTCGAAGCCCTGCTCACCCTGCAG
>JALYUH010000001.1 GCA_030853985.1 Bacteroidota bacterium
GTCCTGCGCAGCTCGGCCCCGGTGGTGTGGGACGACTGCACGCCCTTTCCCGAAGGAGCGCTCTACCACCAGCGTCACTTCAAGCTGCTGGCCCAGGTGGGAGCCGGCAAGCCCTTTATGCTCGGCTACGGCCTCGACGTAACGGCCCGCGTGGAGGCCGAGGCCCGCAGCCAGCGCAGCGAAGCCGCCCAGCGCGAGCAGCAAGAATTTATGCAGCAGGTGCTCGACACCAACCCCAGCGCCATCTACGTGCGCGATGCCGAGGGGCAGTTCGTGTTCAGCAATCGCGCCATGGCCCAGCTCAGCGGGGCCGAGCACGCGCCCCAGCGGCCCGACGGGGACCAGGCCCGCGATGCGGCCCGCTACGCCGCCGGCGACGACCTGGTGCTGGCCACCGGCCAGGAAATCACCTCCGAAGACCGCCTGCCGCCGGCCACGGGCGAAATGCGCTGGTTCCATTCGGTGAAGCGGCCCCTGCTGCGCCCCGACGGCAACGTGCACGTGCTGGGTGTGAGCACCGACATCAGCGACCTGAAACAGGCCCAGGACACGCTGGCCCGCAGCGAAAAGCAGTACCGCGACCTGATGCACTACGCCCAGGCCCTCATCTGCACCTACGACCTGGCCGGCCACCTGCTCTCGGTGAACCCCGCCCTGGCCACCCTGCTGGGCCACCCCGCCGCCGACCTGCTGGGCCAGCCGATGACGACCTACCTGCTGGCCGAGGACCAGGCCGGCTTCGCCGATTTCCTGGCCCGGATGGATGCCCGGGGTGAGGCCCAGGGCGTGCTGCGGGTGCTGCGGGCGCTGCCGCGCGGCAGCTTCGAGCTGCGCCATCTGCTCTACCACACCTTCGTGATGCGCGAGCCGGGCCAACAGCCCTACATCATCTCGCACTCGCACGACATCACCGACCGGGTGCTGGCCGAGCGCGAAAGCCAGCGCGCCCGCGACGAAGCGGAGTCGTCGGCCCGCGCCCGCGAAAACTTCCTGGCCAACATGAGCCACGAAATTCGCACGCCCATGAACGGCGTGCTGGGCATGACGGCCCAGCTGGCCAAAACCCGCCTCGATGCCCGCCAGCAGGAGCTGGTGCGCGTCATCAGCTCGTCGGGGCGCCACCTGCTGGCCGTGCTGAACGACGTGCTCGACATGGCTAAAATCTCGGCCGGCAAGCTGGAGCTGGAGGCGGTCGCGTTCAATATCAGCGACTCGATAACCGAAGCGTTGCAGCCGCTGGCCGCCCAGGCCCGCGAGAAAGGCCTGGCCTTTCACCGGCACCCATTGCACGATACCTACGCCCAGCCCTGGGTGATGGGCGACGCCCACCGCCTCAACCAAGTGCTGCTGAATCTGGTGAGCAACGCCATCAAGTTCACCGCCGCCGGTAGTGTGTCGGTCAGCAGCTCGCTGATGGATGAAACGGCCGACACGCTCGGCGTGCGGTTTTGCGTGGCCGATACCGGCGCGGGCATCGAGCCCGGCAAGCAGGCGCTCATCTTCGAAAGCTTCACGCAGGCCAACGCCGACACCGCCCGCCACCACGGCGGCACTGGCCTGGGCCTCAGTATTTCGCGGGCGCTGGTGGAGCAGATGGGTGGGCAGCTGCGGCTGGCCAGCACGCCGGGCCAGGGCAGCAGCTTCGATTTTGAGCTGCGCTTCTCGAAAGCGCCCGCGCCCGCCGTGGCCGATGCCACCGATGCCGCCTACAATACCGGCCGCCTGGTGGGCGCACGGGTGCTGCTCATCGAGGACAACGAAATAAACCGCACCGTAGCCCGCATGATGCTGGAGCCCTGGGGTGTGGCGCTGGACGAGGCCGAGGACGGCACCGTGGCCCTGGCCCTGCTGACGCGAAACGACTACGACCTGGTACTCACCGACATTCAGATGCCCGGCCTGAGCGGCATCGACGTAACCCAGCGCCTGCGCCAGCTGCCCAACCCGCGCCGCGCCGCTACGCCCATCATCGCCCTCACCGCCAACGCCTTCCGGGCCGATATCGAGCGCTACCTGGCTGCCGGCGTGAATGCCTGCCTCACCAAGCCCTACGACGAGGCCACCCTCTACCAGACCATGGAGGCGCTGCTACCCGCCATGCCGCCCGCCGAGCCGGCCTACAACCTGGCCCCGCTACGCGAAATGGCCAAGGGCCGCGAGGAGTTCGTGCGCAAAATTGTGCGCTCGTTTCTCACCAACATGCCCAACACCCTGGCCCAGCTGAAAGCCGCAGGCGCGGCCGCCAACTGGCCCGAGGTGGGCCGCCTGGCGCACCACATCAAGCCCAACCTGCACACGCTGGGCATCTGCGACGTGGGGCCGGCCCTGGAGGTGCTGTTGCGCCTGCACAGCGACGAGCCCGCCTCCGTGCCCGATGCGCCCGCCGTGCTGCGCCAGGCGCTGGCCCAGCTGGTGGCCGGCGTGGAGCGCGCCCTGGCCGGCCTCTGCGCCGAGCTCACGGAGTAGAAGCGGGCTAGTCGTTCACCGTCACGTAGAAGCTCAAGCGGGGCTGCATACCGGCCAGTAGGGCACCGATGGAGGTTCTTTCCCAAGCCGCCTGGCTAGTATAACGGTGATAAATTTCGTTGTGGAAGTAACCCAGCGCCCCAGAAAAGGCAAATTCAGACCCGGTTGGCGCAGGGTTCGTCCACTTCAGCAGCTCGATTGCCAGGAAAAAATCCTCGTTCAGCACCAGCTGGTCGGCGCTCAAATCGACGGTGATGGGGCCGCGCACGACGGCGCTGGTCACAATGATATCGCGCGTTAGGAGCTTGACTTCGGTTGGTAGCCCATCGGGCCCCAGCCGGTAGATATTGACCCGAAACGTGACCTGCCCCGGCGAGCTACGCGCAATATTGAACACGGCATTCACGAGGCGGGCCGGCCGCCGGTTGAGCTTGATAACCGTGCCCACTTGGCTACCCAGGCTATTGCTGCCGAGCGTATTAATGGCCATTTCGGCATTGCCGGTATTGCCCAGCGTATGGGTGCGGCGAAACTGCGGCTTGCCGCGCACCTGCACTTCTGCCAGCGGCACAGCTTCCGGCGTGAGTTCGACGTTGGGCCGGGCCGCCAACTCAGTTAGCGTGAGGTTGCGCGGCGCGTAGCCCAGGCTGGAAATACGGACCGTAGCTGCCGCCAGCACCTCCCGAAACGGCAGACGATAGCTGCCATGTTCGTCGGCCACGGTGCCCAAATCTTTGCCCGGCACGCCGATGTTCACGTAGGGCAGGGCCGCGTGGGTGCGGCTGTCGGTGATGTGGCCCGTGATAGGCTGGGCGACGGCCGGGGTAATGAGCAGCAGGCAGAAAAGAGTAAGTAGAAGTTTCACGCGGCGAAAGGCACGAATAACGGTGGAAGGGATGCCTCGCCAGATACGCAAGCCAGTTGTCGAGTTTGCCTGGGAAGTTGCCTCAAAGGGATGCTAAGGTCGTGGTTGTGGGCTATCCAATAGCTCCATCTTTTTCACCGTCACCCGCTCGGCCACAATGTGGCCGCTCACGCCATAGCTCGGCTCAATATCGCAGACAATTAAATCATCTTCCCGCGTGAAGTCAAGACTGAAAATGACGTTTTGGTCGTTGAATCCGTTGAGCTCATGGTCGTGTACTTCCGCGAACTGCAGCTCGAGTAAAAAGTGCTTGGCGGGGGTGCCAGCTGCTTTGTCGTACCCGGCTTTTGCTTCCAGACGCAGGGTGATAATTGGCCAGTAGCCCGGCTCGCCCCGCTCGAAAAGCAGGCTAACCACCTCCGCATCGTGGAAAGCCGGCCAGTGCCCTAAATGGCCAATAACCAATTCCTGGTTTTCAATGCCGACGTCTGCCATTGCCCGCTGTTAATTGATTACTCCTCCTCCAGCACCGTGAACGTCAGCGCCAGCGGCTCAAACGCCGCAACCAGCTGCGCGATGAAACCGGGATTGTTAATCAGAATGCTGAGCACGTTTTCGCTGCGTTCCTGCAAGCCGCCGCCGGGAAACAGCTTTTCTTTGAGGGCGGCCAGCTGGGTGTAGGCCGTTTCGTGCTTGGTTTCGGCGGCTTTGCTAAGGCGCTTTTCGAGGCCGGCGAGGCTGGCGGCGGCTTTCTGGGCTTCGGCGGCCACGGTTTTTACCAAGGTCGGGTCGAGGCGCTGGGCCACCTCCTGCACCTGCTGGAAGGCGGTGGCCAGCGCGGCCTGCTGCTCCTGCACGCTGATTTCTTCCTGTCCCAGGGCGGCGCCCACCTGCTTTTTCAGCTCGGGCAGCGGCCGGAAAATCTCGTGCGCGGTCAGCCCTAGCTTCTTCAGCTTGCCCACGTTGGCCCGGCTGATGTACTCGGCCGAGTTGCGGGGCAGCACGATGGGGTAGGGCACGCCAAACGCGGCAAACACGTCTTTCAGCTGGAACCAGTACGCCACTTCGGCCCCGCCCCCGATGTACACGAGGTTGGGCAGTAGCATTTCCTGGTAAACTGGCCGCAGCACCACGTTGGGGCTGAACTGCTCGGGGTGCGCCTGGGCGAGGGCCAGCAATTCGGCCTGGCTGTGGCACGTAGCCGTGTTGCGGATAGTCACTTCCACGCAGTCGGCCCCGCTGGCGTCGGGCTCCAGGCGCTCACGCTTGCCCTCGTCGGTGATAAAGAACAGGTTGATGGGCCGCGAATACACCTGTGGCTTGTAGCCTGCCGCCACCAGCCGCTCGTTGGTAGCCTGCACGGCGGTGTTCGAAACCTGCTCGCCGATTTCCTTGGTCAGCAGCGGCGTCAGGGCTTGCTTCAGGGCCGGGCGGTCGGCGTCCAGCGTCACTAGTCCGAACTCGCCAAACAGCGCATCGGCCAGCTTGCGGGTGGCTTCGGCCAGGTTGGTCGAAGTCGAATAGGCCTCGTGGAAAGCCGCCGGTACCTCGGGCGGCAGCTGGCTCAGCAGCTGCTCGCTGAGGCCGTCGAGCGGCAGGCGGCCAACAGGGCCGCCGGTGCCGGCCGCGTCCCAAGCGTAGGTTTTGCCGAACAGCGAGAAGTGGTTGATTTCGGCGAAATCGTGGTCCTCGGTGGCCATCCAGTACACCGGCACGAAATTGTGCTGCGGGTACTGCGCCTTCAGCTCCCGGCTCAGCTTGATGGCCGACACGATTTTGTAGATAAAATACAGCGGCCCCGTGAGCAGGTTGAGCTGGTGCCCAGTCGTCACGGTGAAGGTGTTTTCGCCGGCTAGCAGCTCGATATTGGCCGCCACGGCGGCCGGGGCCGCGCCGGCGTACTGCGCCTGTAAGGCCGCTACCAGCCGCTGCCGCGCCTCGGGCGAGTAGCTGGCTTGCTTCTCCCCAATTTGGGCGGCGAAGTTTTCCAACGCGGGCCAGCGGTTATAGAACGGGGCCAGGGCGGGCTTCTGGGCGATATAGTCAGTCAGCAGGCCCGAGAAGGCGCCGGTTTCGGCGTAGGGCAGCGTGGTGCAACGAGTAGGCATGGGAGGAATACGAGCGGGGCCGGGTTCGGGGCGAACCCTTGCCAATGGCAAAAGTCCGCACAAAACCCGGCCCCACCGGAAAAGTTGCTTTTAAGTAGTTTGGACGGGGTAGAAACGCAAATGGGCGTCTCTATACCAGTTTGCCGTACAAATCGAAGTCCGTTGCGGCCGTAATCTTCACGTTGGCAAAGTCGCCGAGGCGCACAAACGTGTCGCGTTCCACCGGCACCAGCACTTCGTTGTCCACTTCGGGCGAGTCGAACTCCGTGCGGCCCACAAAATGGCCGCTCTCCTTGCGGTCGAACAGCACCTTGTAGGTTTGGCCCACGCGGGCCTCGTTCAACTCCATTGAAATGCCCTGCTGCAGCTCCATAATCGCGTCGGCGCGCTCCTGCTTCAGCTCGGCCGGCACGTCATCAACGAGGGTGTGCGAGTGGGTGTTTTCCTCGTGCGAGTAGGTAAAGATGCCCAGGCGCTCAAACCGGGTCTGCTCCACGAAATCAACCATTTCCTGAAAGTCCTGCTCCGTCTCGCCGGGGTGGCCGGCGATGAGCGTGGTGCGCAGCGCAATGCCCGGCACGCGCTGCCGAATGGTATCGACCAGCTCCATCGTGCGGCGCTTGGTGATGCCCCGGCGCATGCTTTTCAGCATGGCATCGGAGCCGTGCTGCAAGGGCATGTCGAGGTATTTGCAGATGTTTTCGCGCTCGGCCATCACGTCCAGCGCATCCAGCGGAAACTGCGACGGGTAGGCGTATTGCAGGCGAATCCAGTCGATGCCGTTCACATCCGACAGGTTGCGGAGCAAATCGGCCAGCTTGCGCTCGCCGTAGGCTTCGAGGCCGTAGTAGGTCAGGTCCTGGGCAATGAGAATCAGCTCCTTAGTGCCCATGCTGGCCAGGCGTTTGGCCTCTTTCACCAGGTCCTCCATCTTGCGGTCGACGTGCTTGCCGCGCATCAGCGGGATGGCGCAGAACGAGCACGGGCGGTTGCAGCCCTCCGCAATTTTGAAGTAGGCGTAATGCTTGGGCGTGGTAATCAGGCGCTCGCCGATGAGCTCGTGCTTGTAGTCAGCGTTGAGCACCTTCAGCATCTGGGGCAGCTCCAGGGTGCCGAAATAGGCATCCACCTGCGGAATTTCCACCTCCAGCTCGTCTTTATAGCGCTGCGAGAGGCAGCCCGTTACATACAGTTTATCCAGTCGGCCGGACTCTTTTTCCTCCGCGTAGCGCAGTATCGTGTCGATGCTTTCCTGCTTGGCATTGTCGATAAAGCCGCAGGTGTTGATAATAACGATGTTGGCGTTGGACTTCTCGGCCTCGTGGGTCACGTCGAAGTCGTTGGCCACGAGCTGGCCCATCAGCACCTCGCTGTCCACAATATTCTTCGAGCAGCCGAGGGTGATGACGTTTACTTTATTCTGGGTCTGATTTCTAACTTTCACAATCGCTGATTTTCGCTGATTAACCGTGATTTCACTGATTATTCGCCGGCTGAAATATTTATTTTATAGTAGTGAGTGCCAGCGTGAAGCCGGGCAATACGTTTTCCCCACTGAGCGTATCGGCGAAGGTTTTCGCGACGCTCACCGAGCCATCGGCGCAGAAGGCGCGGGCGGTTTCGGTCTTGGGGTCGATGAGCCAGGCTAGGCGGCAGCCGTTGGCAATGTATTCTTCCATCTTGACCACCACGTCCGTCAGCACATCTAATGGGCTCACCAGCTCCACCACAAAATCGGGGCACAGCGGCGGAAATTTTTCCTGTTGCTCAACTGTCAAGGCTTGCCAGGTTTCGGTGCACACCCACGCCACATCGGGCGAGCGCACCGCGCCGTTGGGCAGGCGAAAACCGGTGGAGGAATCGAATACAAAGCCTAAGCGGCTCTGTCGATTCCAAATAGTCAGGTCAGTCACTATTTCGCTGTTGAGGCGGCCCGTGGTTCCTCCGGTCATGGTTACAAACTCAATGGTGCCATCGGCGCGGCGCTCAAATTTCTGCTCCCGGTTTTGCTGGCAGAAGGCGTAAAACTCGTCTTCGCTAAGGTGCTGGAAATACTCGGCCAGCGTTTGACGCGAAGCCGGAGCGGCTTCTAGGGCGGGCGGCGGAACGGGGTGCATCACAGTCATCGCATCAACAACAAGCGTAGGGGTAAATAATTCGCCGAAGGTTCTTTACAGCGATTCAAACTGTCGCAGAAACCGCATGTCGTTCTCCGTGAACAGCCGCAAATCCTTGATTTGATACTTGAGCATGGCGATGCGCTCGATGCCCATGCCCCAGGCGTAGCCGGCGTATTTCTCGGGGTCAATTTTGGCGTTTTCGAGCACGGCGGGGTCCACCATGCCGCAGCCGCCGATTTCGACCCAGCCCGAGTACTTGCAGATGTTGCAGCCCGCGCCCTTGCAAATGAGGCAGGTGATGTCGATTTCGGCGCTGGGCTCGGTGAAGGGGAAGAAGCTGGGGCGGAAACGGATGTCGATGTCGGCCCCGAACAACTCCTGCACAAAGTAGTACACCGTCTGCTTGAGGTCGGCGAAGCTCACGCCCTCGTCGACGAACAGGCCCTCTACTTGGTGAAACATCATGTGGGCGCGGGCCGAAATGGCCTCGTTGCGGTACACGCGCCCCG